>JAJSAJ010000397.1 GCA_024274855.1 Planctomycetota bacterium
CGACTTCGATTCAACCTCTTTCAGTTGGCCAAGTTGTTGAACGGCCTTCTCGATTTTATCGGAAACTTCCGTCTCGACCTCCAACGCCGTGGCGCCGGGATAGGGCGTAATGACCAGCGCCTCTTTGATCGTAAATTCGGGATCTTCCAGGCGCGCAAGGTTATTGAAGGCGATGATTCCCCCGACGAAGAATACGGTCGTCAAGACAAGCGTCGTGATCTTGTTGCGAATGGCCAGTTCAGCGAGATTCATTGAGACGCGGCTCCCAATATTAGTGTTCGAACTTACGGACTTGCATGCCTTTGTGGAGCGCAGTCACTCCGGAAATCGCGACCAAGTCGCCATCCTTCACGCCACTTTTCAAAAGCACACGGGCACCGGTCAATGGCCCCAGTTCAACGGGACACTTGGAAACCGTCATGGTTTTGGGATCGATCTTCCAGACATACGTCTGCTTTTTCTCGTCAGCCTGGGCAGCAGTGACCGGGACCGACCATGCGCTCCGCGGGTCAATCACGATGCGTACCCGTGCTGTCATTCCCGGCAAAATGTTGACGTCCTTCGGATTATCGAAGTTCAGTTTGACGGGAAATGTTCGCGTTATCGGATCGGCAGTCATGGCAAATTCCTTGATTCTCGCCGGAAAGTCACGATCGGCCAGGGCACTGACAATCACCGTGGGCGCCAGACGCTTGGTTGTTTCGTCCTTGGTCTCAACGTCCAATTGCTTCCGCACAAAATCGCGTTCAGGGACTGCGACTTCGATCTCCAACACGGAGACGTCCTGCAGTATTAATACCTGTTCCTTCGCCTGAACATTCGCATAGTCCTCGACTAACTTACGCGCGATCACGCCGGCGAACGGAGCGCGAAGCTCGGTGTCCGCGACACCTTTCTGAGCGATCTCCAATTGGGCCTGAGTCACCTTGAGCGCGCGCTTGTCACGTTCAATGTCGTCCTCGGAGATGGCTCCGGGATCCTCCTTGAAAATATTCTCACTTCGTGTCAGGTCCGCCTGGGCCTTCTCCAGGTTGGCCTGGGCCACCTTCAACTGCGCTTGGAAGTCCCGCGGATCCAAGCGTGCCAGCACCGCGTCCTTCTTAACCTGCTCCCCCTCCCGCACGAGGAACTCCGTAATCCGTCCAGGCACTTCGAACCCCATCTCCGCGGTCTGAAATGCCCGAATCGTCCCCGGGTACTCGATGATCGCCTCGGGTTCGAGCGAACCGATAGTGTGAATCTTGACCGGCCGAACCACCGTCTTCAGCTCCACGGGTGGCTCACCACAACCGGTAAACGCCAGCCCGATCAATAAGCTGAGAACCACTGTCGTCAATTGAATCGTCCGCATACGGTTGGCCTCCCGTCAGAGAGTTGGAATTTCAGCCAGACACCGAGCCCGAAACAGAGGCAGCTGTTTTCTCGGATCGCTTCGGTGGCGATTGTTCGCGCGTTTTTCGCTTCCTACGCTTAGAATCGAGGGATTCTACCGCTGCAGCCAGCAAGAAACGCTGGTGCAGCCAGAAAAATACCCCATGAAAACCTACCAGGAAACGCCTGTTGCTGCCAGGGCCCTCCCCGCCGCGTCCCATTCTAATCAGGGCGTTTCGACGCTTCAGAACGCTTCGCGCTGTTCCAAAAAAGGAGGCCGTCTGGGCTGCGGAATCGATGACAATGATAACACAACGCTTTTGCAAACACCTGACGGCCTGTCTGGATCGTAGCAGCGTTGGATCGTAGCAGCGGTCGGATCGACCGAAACCAGGTTCGTGACGTTCTTAACCGCCGAAAGTTGCCTCTGCCGGACGTGGCCACGGTCCTGAAACACTCCTGGCACGCCCGGCCATCGCCTTCCGATTGGGCTAAGATTAACCATTCAATAGTGACAATCGGGAAGTAAACCGACTTTGCCTCTCACGCGTAGGCCCTGCACACTGGCATGCACTCGCATATTAATGTAGGATAGATGGGCATTATGCGCAGCATGTAGCATTTACAGTGACTCAGCAATGTACATATATCGTTCGGGGCCTCCAACCCATTCCGAACCATCGGTCGAAGCTGGTTGGTTCGTTCCAGGCGGGCATTTGGTTTTGCCAAAAGCCTAAGCAACGTTTGCGCGAGTAACCCGGACAATCATCCCCTGCAACTACGGTCCGATACAAGATGACGAAAGACGACACGATGATGGTACAATCCAATCCGGATCGATATAGGAACCCTTTTTGGGCTCATGTCCTGATCACCACAGCTTTCCTGACGATCGCCTGGGGTGGTTTCACGGCGAACACCGCGACGGCCCAGATTAAGCCGGACACGGGGATGCTCCGTTCGCCCGATGTGAGTCAAACACAAATTGCCTTCTCGTATGCCAACGATTTGTGGCTGGTCGCTCGGGAAGGCGGACTCGCGATGCCCTTGACCAGTCCCGCGGGCCGGGAGCGCTACCCTCGCTTCAGTCCGGACGGCAAGACTCTAGCTTTTGTTGGCAACTATGATGGCGTTCAGGATCTCTATACGATCCCGGTAGCGGGCGGCATTCCACATCGGATGACCTACCATCCGGCAACGGAAGTGCTATGCGACTGGACGCCCGGGGGGAGTCTTTTGTTTTCGACAAATGCATTCTCGGGATTGTCTCGCGTGATGCAGTTGTATCAGGTTTC
>JAJSAJ010000398.1 GCA_024274855.1 Planctomycetota bacterium
AAAACTGGCCGTCCAGTTGGTGCGCGCTGACGGAAAACCGACCGTCGCCGTTTTCCCCTTTTCCGATGCCAACGGTGAGATCACGCCCGAGATGGGAAACATGCCGGTTTTCCTACAAGGTGAGTTGATTCACTGTCTGACACGGAAATCGAACGGAGAGTTTTTTGTATTGAACAAAGGGGCCCTGGCACGCCGGCTGAAGACGCGACAAATCGATCCAAGACAAATTGACGCGAGCGATCCATCCTTGACTGCCACCACGATGCGCAAAGCGGGAATCGACTTCGCACTGTTAGGCTCCCTCGATGGCCTGTTGGCTGGTGAGTTGAAGGGATGGGACGACGTCAAGATAAATGCGGGCCTTTTTGGTAGTGACGGTAACGTCAGACAGCTCGTCGGGAAACTAGACCGTTTTGAGACGAATTCACTCATACCATCCGGGGTGCCCATACCGACTTTCAAAGCAAAACGCCGACTCAAGGTCGAGATTCTGGTTGGGGGACAAGCACTGCCGATTAGACAATGTCGCGATGAGGACTCACCGTTTTGCGGAGCGCTGTTCGTCGTCATCCCGCGCTCGGCGAGAGGCCGCGAGTATCAGATCCGAATCACTAACAATGGCTCGCCTTCCGTCGACTCGTTGCGGTATGTGGGGGGGGCCAACTTTTCGGGCACCCGCTACCAAAGCGACAAGGATCAGAAACGTCTGATCGGGATCGCCGTCTACGTTGATGGAGTCAGCACAATTTTCGAAACGGATAAGGACGGCGACTACCAACCAGTGGCTCGTACTCCAGAACGCGTTCAAAAATGGCTCTTGTCGCCCCCCGGTACGATCATTCGGCAAAGCAACCGATCAGAAAAGTGGGATAACGGCTGGCTCCGGATCAACCACGGCCAAGTGACCCCCTATTCAGGACACGGAAACGCACAACTGGCCATCAAAGGATTTCAGGCCTCGGACGATACGGCTCAAGCGTTTGTGTTCGGCGACGCAAGTCAATCACTTGCCGAAATGATCGGCATCACCAAGGATATCGGGTTGATCAGCCTGTACGTCTTTCCGGAAGTGGTTCCCGAAGAGAAGAGCACGACGATGACCTTTAGAAAAATGAGCGGCCCGGATGGCGACCGATACGCTGCCGAAACACGCATGGGTACACTTCCCGGGCGCCCGCTGAAGAGCAATGTCACGGGGTTTCAAGTGAATCTAGTCAAGAAACCGCGGCAGGTGTGGAACATCTACTATCGGCTCGAAGGAGAACCGCTGCCGGTCCCACTCGCCCAACTAGCTCCCTTCGCGCAGTGATCGGGCGTGCAAGAAACGCGGACTCGTCAGCAACCGGTGCGTCTCCATTGCTTCGACCGATCGCCTTTAGACGGATTCAGGGCCCCGTTCATCTGCCGCCGCGTCGTCGTCCGCTTCCGGACCCAGCACCTTGTCCGCCGCGCCGGTGCTGGTTCATGTTCCGCATTCCCGAGCCTTGCCCCATTCCTCGCTTCATGCCCTGTCCCTGCATGCCCTGTCCCTGC
>JAJSAJ010000399.1 GCA_024274855.1 Planctomycetota bacterium
CAACCCCGTTCAACCCCGTTCAACAACCGATTGCACGTTATTCGAAATGTTGAAAGTCGATTCCGGTGTGCCGGCGCTCACGTCGCGTGCGTCCAGGTGACAACACGTTCCTGTGTGAGCTTGTCACACCCTACTTCTTCTTCATATGCCCCGGGACCTGGTGTGCCGGCGCTCACGTCGCGTGCGTCCAGGTGACAACACGTTCCTGTGTGAGCTTGTCACACCCTACTTCTACTTCATATGCCCCGGGACCTGGTGTGCCGGCGCTCACGTCGCGTGCGTCCAGGTGACAACACGTTCCTGTGTGAGCTTGTCACACCCTACTTCTACTTCATATGCCCCGGGATCTGGTGTGCCGGCGCTCACGTCGCGTGCGTCCAGGTGACAACACGTTCCTGTGTGAGCTTGTCACACCCTACTTCTACTCGTTACGACAGTTTCGAAATCAAATCGACCAGCGGCATGAACAATGAAATAACGATGAACCCGACGGCAAATCCGAGGAAGCAGATCAACAACGGTTCGAGCAAGGACATCAAGCCATCGGTCATCGTGCGGACTTCCTCGTCGTACGTGTCGGATACTTTGTATAACATCGTGTCCAACTCACCCGTCTCTTCACCGACGTCCACCATATTGATAACCAGATCGTCCACAACGGGCTGATTCATGCGCATCATGTACCAGAGCGAACCGAGGATCGCACCAACCGCGACCATCATCGCTCCGTTTTGCAACATGCCGGGCAGGAAGAGCATGGGAACCATGGGCCCACCGACCAGAGCCGCCCAGAAGAACATGGCCACCGGATGGAAGCCCGGTTTGGCGTTTTCCTTCAGCGGCTTGGAAATGGCTTCACCTTCTCGAATCGCTTCGGTTACCTTGCCGTACAGTCGTTCGAATAACGCGTTGCCCGCCGTCTCGCGAGTAATCGTCAGCCCTTCGAGGATCGGCACACCACTGGAGACCAGCGTCCCAAGCGTTCTGGTTGTCCGGGCCATTACGTTTTTCTCGAACAACGGCCCGAATACCGGGACCTTCAGGATGAACATGTCCCATCCCATGCGACCATGCTTGAACTTGCGCACCAATTTGATGAACAGCCAAATACTCAATGGGATTGCAGGCAGCAAGTACCAGTAGTTCACGATATTATTCGAAACGGCCATCAGCAGCACCGTGGACGGCGGCAACTCCAATTCGAACTCGATGAACATCTCTTCGAACGTCGGCACAATCTTCCACATGATAAACGTCAAGATACCAACCGCGACCAAGACAACCACGGTCGGATAGATCATGGCGCCTTTCACCTTGCGTTTGAGCGATTCGGCACGCTCCATGAACTCGGCAAGACGCTGCAGAATGGCTTCCAAGGCACCACCCGCTTCACCCGCCTTGATCATGTTGACGTAGAGCCGATTGAAGACTTTAGGAGACTTCGAGAGTGCCTCGGACAGGGTCGCTCCGGATTCAATCTCGTCACACACATCCATCAGCGCGTTCTTTAATCGTCCGGCCTTGGCCTGCCCTTCCAGGATCTTCAAGCTACGAACGATCGGCAGGCCCGCATCTTGCAGAATAGACAACTGGCGTGTGAAGGCGCACAGATGCTTTCCTTTTACCTTGCCAATGGCAAACGACCGTTTCTTGCTGGCCGCGGCGACCGCCGCCTTGGTCCCTTTCTTGACGGAGATCTTCGTAACGAAGTACCCCATCTGGCGTATGGTCGTCTGTGCCTCTTCCTCGGACGCGGCTTCGATCACATCCTTGATCTCTTGGCCTGTCGCATCCATCGCTTCAAATTGAAATGTGGGCATCACCCAACCCCCCTGTTTACTAGGGAAAATCGTCTTGGATTCAGAGCGGCTCCGCCGCGCGGTGTCTGTACTGGGTCGTTCCTGGCGGCTCCGCCGCTCTAAGCATCGATAATGGTCTCTCGCAACACCTCATCCGCCGTGGTCACACCCTGGTCGACAAACTGCAAACCGGCGATTCGCAAACTGACCATGCCGTTGGATTCCGCCGTAACGCGCATTTCGTCAACCGAAGCATTATTCATGATCATGTCGCGCAACTCGTCAGTAATGATCATCAGTTCGAACAAGCCGACTCGGCCCTTGTAGCCTGTATTGTTGCACGAGTCACACCCCATGCCTCGGAAAAACTTCATCTCATCGATCTGCTTGTCCGTCAATCCCAGATGGGCCAGCATCTCCGGAGTCGGCTGGATCTGCTCGCGGCATTGCGTGCAAATGCGCCGCACCAGCCGCTGAGCCAGAATCGCCTCGAGCGTTGCCGTGATCAGGAAGACCGGAACTCCCATGTCCTTCAACCGAGTCACGGTGCTTGGCGCGTCGTTCGTGTGCAATGTGCTGAAAACGATATGCCCGGTCAGCGAAGCCTGGACCGCAATCTCGGCCGTCTCCAAGTCTCGGATCTCGCCGACCAGGATCTTGTCCGGATCCTGCCGTAGAATCGACCGCAGACAGGCGGCAAACGTGTTGCCGATGTCCGCATCGATCGGCATTTGAATGATCCCGTCCATATCGTATTCGACCGGGTCCTCGGTCGTAATCAGCTTGTCTTCGATCGTATTCAATTCGTTCAGCGCGGAATACAAGGTCGTGGTCTTGCCCGAACCGGTCGGACCGGTCACCAAGACAATGCCGTTCGGCTTGGCAATCACATCGCGAAACGCGGCAATGGTCGGTGCGTCCATTCCAACCTTCTGCAGGTCCAGGGAAACCACACTTCTGTCCAGGATTCGCAGCACGACGCTTTCGCCAAACAAGGTCGGCAATACGCTGACTCGCAAGTCGACCGGGTGCCCGCCAACCGACAACTCGATCCGACCATCCTGCGGCAATCGCCGTTCGGCGATGTCCAGATTGGCCATCACCTTGATGCGAGTCGTGATGGCGAATGCCAGGTGCCGCGGCGGCGGGACCATTTCATACAGGACACCATCCGCCTTGATCCGGATCCGGAACTCGTCTTCAAAAGGCTCGAAATGAACGTCGCTCGCATGATCCTTGATCGCCAGCAACAGAACCATGTTCAGCAGCTTTCGGACCGGCGCGCTATCGGCTAACGCCTCGGCACCGGTCAAGTCGATCGGCCCGTCTCCGGAAAAGGCTTCCGCCTGCCGAAACAGCTCGTCATCGTTTTCCAGGTCGGTAATGATACTCTCGACACTCTCACCCGATGCGTTGTAATAACGGTCCAAGGCGTACTTGATCTCGCGCTCGGTCGCCACGACCAGACGAATTTCGTACCCGAGGAACGTGCGAAGTTCGTCTGCCACGGCCAGGTTCTGCGGTTCGGCCGTGGCCACGGTCAGCGCATCCTCTTCGAACTGGACGGGAACCACTCGGTATAATTGAGCCATTGTCTCGCTGACGCGAGCCAAAACACCGTCCGAGATCTTCGTCTCATCACTCAACGCCACGACCGGCAAGTTCATCTGCTCGGCCAACGCCTGAGCCAACTGCTCGTCCGTAACCAGCCCCATTTCCTCAGCGATCTTGCCCAGCTTCTCACCCGGCTGTTGCTGCTGTTCTTCGAGCAACATCTCCAACTGTTCGTCGTCGATGTACCCCAAGTCGACCAGAATCTGTCCTATGCGACGAATGGCCATTTCAGTTCCTCGATACCTATGTTGCGAATACTATCCGTGGTGCCAATCTCTTGTGTTTCCAACTCCCAGGACTCACTTCGTCCGCTGTCCATCCTCGTTTGACGCCCAGCCGATGGCGCCGGCTTCA
>JAJSAJ010000400.1 GCA_024274855.1 Planctomycetota bacterium
GCCCCAGGTTGCAGCACGTGTCACAACGCATTTGTTTTTCCCGATGCGCCGTTGCCGGGCCATCACATGGGTGACCGCAGTTTGCCCTACTTTGATTGCGTCATGTGCCACGCCGATTCGGCCACCGGCCTGTTGACGGGCAGTGATTTCGCGCCCTCGTGCTTCCAGTGCCACACGGATATCTGGAATCGGGGCGGCAATACGTTTCCTGCCGGTTTGTCGATTGCCGAGGCGGTTGACGTTGAGGGAGTGCCGACCGTGTATGGTACTTCCGGCGCGTTATTGACGCTCACCGCGGTCGTTCAGACCAATACCGAGCAAGACCCGCTTGAATACCGCTGGTCGTTTGGGGACGGAAGTCCGATCCTGTCTGCTAGCAATGATCCGGAGGCGAATCATACCTATGTTGCCGGTGGTGCGGTTTCGACCTACCAGGCCACCGTCTGGGTAACGGACGGCATGAGCCCGCCGCTCGCGTATCGGTTCACCGTGGTCATCGAAGGTGAGGGCCCTCCCCGCTCGGACACATGGGACATTACGTCATCGAAGCCGGACAGCTTCTCGATAACTTTTGAAAGCGAATCCGGTGCTCTTTTGGGCGTGAAGGGTGATGGCGGACGGGTGATGGGGCTCGAGTTCGGGGGAGTCATTTATTGGATCGATCCATGGATCGACACTTTAGGCGGCGTCTCTTGGGGGGGGGATATCTATTTTGGGAACATCGACCGTGTTTCCGGTGAGATGTCTGGGATCGTCTTTGGAGCGGAAGGTAGTTTTTTCACGTTTTCCGGGACCTCTCGATGATCGAGTAACGTAGACCATGATAAGGGACTCCTCGTGAAGAATGTGGTGGAAATTCGCGTCTAACCGTTGACGGTGAATTTTCATTCTCTAGGCTCTAAATCATTCACCGATACGTTGGCCACGCAAGGGCCTTCCGGGCGTGCCTCGCTTTTGGTTGGCGGCTTCGGCAATCACACTTGGCGGGCAATCACGCTTGGCTATCTCCAAAACAAGATTCTGTTCAGAAAGGCAACCCACGAATGGTTCGATTCCCTACCTCCACTCGGCAGCTCTTAGTCGCTGTTGCCGCTTTGTTCGCCGTGACTCTGGCGGCATGTTCCCAGCAAGATAAGATCACAACCTATGAGGAGTCTGAAACGGAATCGGTGGGCCCGGTTGGCCATGCGGGTGCCAAAGCGGCTCCGACTGCGGCGACTATTCCCCATTTGACGTTTGACACACCGGAAGGCTGGGTGCAAGGTCGGGTCGGTGGCATGCGCAAGGCAGCTTTCGCCTTCGAGAAGGATGGTAAGCGAGTCGATATCACAGCGATTGACTTGACTGCTTCCGCCGGTGCTTTGCTGCCGAATGTTAATCGTTGGCGCCAGCAGATAAAGCTTGGCGAGATCACCCAGGAAGAGCTCGAGAAGTCAATTAGTGACATCGAGGTAGCGGGCGCGAAAGGCAGTTACGTTGAGCTGATCGGGCCCAAAGACGATGAGCGACCTCCGGCGATTCTGGCCGTTGTCGTCATTGAAGGGGATCGGTCATGGTTCTTTAAACTCTGGGGAGACAAAGAACTCGCGTTGCAGCAAAAGGAGCATTTTCAACAGTTTGTCAAGTCCGTGAAGTTTCATTCCGGGCGGAGCGCGATGCCGAAGGCGGCTCCATTGCAAGCGGCACACGCGGCCGCCAAGAAGAGCCCACTTCTCAAGTACTCGACGCCCAAAGGTTGGGTTTCTTCCAAAGTGGGGGGCATGCGAAAAGCGGCGTTCCAAGTAAAAGAAGGTGAGAAGTCCGTTGAGATTACGGTTATTGACCTGGCTAAGGGCGCGGGAGAACTGCTGCCGAATGTCAACCGCTGGCGAGGGCAGATCAAGCTCAAGGCGACCACGCAGTCGGATCTGGACTCGCAATTGAAGTCCATCTCGGTTGCCGGCCAAAAGGGGCATTACGTTAAATTGATTGGACCAAAAGACGCGAAGCCGCCTCTGGCCATCCTGGGTGTTCTGTTGTCGCGCAAAGACCGGATTTGGTTCTTCAAAATGATGGGTGATGCCGACTTGGTTCTGAAGCAAGAGAAACCGTTTGAAGAATTCGTGAAATCGATTACGTTTGCGGAAGCAGGAGGTGACAATGACTGAGGCAGGAATTGAGGACACGTCACATTCGCATTCTGATATCGACTCGGGTGAAGGTCGAGATCCTGACTTGAGTGGTAACGTGGTAACAAGGCTCTTGTCGGCTGTCGGTTCACCGCGACTCACTACCTTCCTTTTCGTGACGGCCATTGGCCTCATCCTGCTGGGCACCTTGTCGCAGGTGTACCAGGATATGTGGGAGGTCATTGAAGGGTATTTTCGCAGTTGGGTGGTCTTGGTCGAATTGAAGGTCCTCTTTCCGCCATCTTTTTTTACGTGGGCGTTGCACACGGATTGGGATGCGCTAGCCATCAATCGCTTCCCGTTCCCGGGTGGTGCGCTGATCGGTTCACTCTTGTTCATCAATTTGTTGGCCGCGCACATAACTCGGTTCAAGGTAAAAGCGCGCGGAGCCCGGCTTGTGGTTGGACTGGTCGTACTGGCTGCCGGAGCGGTAACGACCTGGTTGGTGATCGACGCCGGTCACAATCGACACGGAGTTCAGGGCGAGCCGATGCTTGCATGGTCCACGCTCTGGATCTTGATCCAGATTGGCCTTGTGGCACTCTTCCTGGCCTGCGTCGCCGCTTTCGTGTATGTGTGGCGTGCGAAGAGACCTGGGCGAACAATCGAGCTGGGATTGTTCGGCGGCACGGCGGCATTGTTGGCTCCCCTGTTGGTGTGGGTTTTCGCCGTCGGTAACGCGAACTTGCTGACGCATTCGTCTTTGCGCATCCTTTACCAACTGATCCAAGGCCAGGTTGCCGCCACGGTATTGCTGATCGGTTGTGTCTTTTTGTTTAACCGTCGCGCGGGAATCGTTTTGTTGCACGGTGGTGTCGGCTTGCTGATGTTTGGCGAGTTTTTTGTGAGCCATTTCGCGGCCGAAGAGCAGATGGTACTTCAAGAGGGACAGACCGTCAGTTTTGCCCGTGATATTCGCTCGGTTGAGTTGGTGATTTTTAGCCGCTCCAAATCGGGGCGGAAAAAGGTGGTTGCTGTCCCATTGGTGACTACCGGCAAGACAACTCGCTTCATCCAAGGCGACACGATTGATTTGGACGGTCTTCCGTTCGATATGGAAATTGTAAAATACTTCGAGAACTCGACCGTGCGCCCGGTGCGTCCCGGTGAAGCGAATGCTGCCGACAAGGGGATGGGGCTACGTTATGTAGCAGAGAAGGACACTCCGAGGCGTGGCGTAGGGGGAGGGCGGGTCGATCTGGCTTCCGCGTACGTCAAGTTTTTGGACAAGAAAACCGGGGCCGAGCTCGGTACGTACCTTCTGTCGCAACACTTTGCGTCACGGATTGTCCCCCAGGGCATCGCGGTTGGTGATCAGGGCTATGGGCTCGGAATCCGTTTCAAGCGATCCAATAAGCCATACCAGCTAACGTTGCTTGACGTGCGCAAGGATGATTATGTCGGCACCTCGATGCCTCGAAACTATTCCTCGCTGGTCCGGTTGAAAGACCCGAAACGCAATGTGGAGTTTGAAACCAAGATTTGGATGAACAACCCGCTACGGTATGCGGGAGAGACTTTTTACCAAAGTGGCTATAACGTGGATGCCAGAGGCCATGAAACCAGTACGCTTCAGCTGGTCAAGAACACCGGCTGGATGATACCCTATGTTGCCTGCATGATCGCGGCTACTGGAATGCTGGCCCATTTCTTTGTCGTCTTGATGGCCTTTTTGCAGCGTGTTGACTTGCGAAACAAAGAGCCTGACACAGACGATGCGGCGAGTTTGCCCCGACGCTCGGAATCAGGGCGGCAGGTTAAGAAATTGCCGACTCTGGCAAAATGGCTTGTTCCCGGGATGACGTTGCTGTTAAGTGCCTTGTGGATTGGCTCGAAAGCAGTGCCACCCCACCGATCTAGCACGGAGTTGAATCTGGATGCGTTCGGCGCCTTGCCGCTGATGTACGAGGGACGTGTGAAACCTTTTGACACGTTGGCCCGGAACAGCTTACGTGTCTTATCGAATCGTGAGACTTTCAAGGACACAAATGGCCAACGGCAACCTGCGATTCGCTGGCTGCTTGATGTGATCGCGCGCCCACGCGATGCCGAAAAATATCGTGTTTTTCGGGTCGACAGTCTGGAACTGCTCGAAGCACTCGGCTTGGAGCGACGCCAGGGATTTCGCTACTCGTGGGAAGAGATCCGATCGGGAACGATGGGAATCCAGAAACAACTTGCGGCAATCTCGCAACAAGCTCCCGAGGAACGAACTTACTAGCAGCGTAAGCTTGTGGCGCTGAGTCAACGGATACGGCGTTATCGCACGCTTTCGGACTCCTTTTACCCGCTGCCACTGCCTCCGTTTCCCGACAAGGCGGCCATTGCCAAGGACCGTGAAGCGGCAGCGAAGACGGTTGCAGCAATCGGTCGTCTCGTTAAGCAGGTTCCACAGATGAACAAGGCGATGTTGGCGACGCAGCCAC
>JAJSAJ010000401.1 GCA_024274855.1 Planctomycetota bacterium
CCCGGTCGAACAATGTTGGAATTCTCACGGCCGAAGGAATTGTCTCTTTGGACTGTATTGGTTTGGACCTGGTAGTGCTCAGTGCATGCCGAACCAGCTTGGGTGACATCAATCTGGGGGACAGCGCCTACGGACTGCAAAATGCGTTCCACATTGCGGGTGCCCGTAACGTCATCGCCAGTTTGTGGGATGTTGATGACGACCAGACCACTCGGCTAATGCGAGACTTTTATCAGTTGCTATGGCAGCAGAAAAAATCTCCACTCGCGGCGCTCAGGCAGGCACAACTGGGAATGTTGCGACGCAGCCGCCTGCGCGGCCTGCCATCGTGCGAACGGGGGCCCATTCTGGCCGGCACCGTACGGTTGGATCGACGCGACAGTCCTCAGCACACCGACTGGCAACGTGCAATTGCTTGCTGGGCCGCGTTTTCCCTGTCAGGCCCCGGCTTCTAACAGGCTGTTTCTTCTCGCGGTATTCCCGTAGCCATGGCTCGCGGGCCGACCGCCCTCCCACGGTCCCCTGCTCTTTTCCGACGCGAATCCCGCGTAGGTATCCCGTAACTGTTACGGTGTCGGGCACGACTGGTCCAGCAGATAGAGGCCTGGCACCTGGTTTTCTCGCGACAGTTTCAGGAGTTTCGGGGACCTTTCATGTGTAAATAAGGGGCCAATCCTCCTGCACGCTGCCCGCGCGACGGTAGACGGCTAAACGGTTACTGTTTGCCGTGTCTTTTCGGCAGTCGCTGTTGTGAGGGTGTATTTATCCCCCTAGTCAGGGTGGTGTGTTTGTAGTGAGGATTCCGCCCTTTACGTGCTGTGGGCGAGCGCTGAGGGCAGATCTTTTCCGGAATCTTCCCGAGACGGCGCAAATTGTTTGCAAGCTTCTGTAATCGTGATTATTTTGGAGGTTACTAGTACATGCAAATGGCTTGGCTTATCTCTATATTGCCCAGTCTGTGTAATTTTTCAAGAAACTGATCGTGTAGCTATTCTGGATGCCGTCCGACGGGCGGGGTAGATGCCCTGTTGTTGATTGTCCGTCGGTGGTGAGAGGGGTTAGTCGCGAACCATGGGAAATGAAATGAGCAAACAACGCCGTCGCACAAACCGAAGGGGTTTCCGCAAGGAGCGTGGCCGATTGGGGCGAAAACGCGGCCGCATGACACGAAGTCTGTTAGCCGAGCGTCTGGAGGATCGGCGGTTGTTGTCGGCCGATGCATTTCCAATGCACAATCCGTTGGTTCCGACCGATGTTACGGGGGATTGGCAAACAACGCCGATGGATGCGTTGATGGTGATCAACTATTTGAACAGGCAGAGTGCGGGAACTCGCGGCGCAGCGGCGCAGAGCGTGGGAGCTCGCGGCGTAGCGGCGCAGAGTGGGGCGGACGGCGGCGTGTACTTGGACACGAATGCCGATAATGAGGTCACTCCGATTGATGCGCTGGGAGTGATCGATGCATTGAACGCCGCCGAGGGGGCGCCGGGTGACAAGGTTACGTATCGTATTGACGCGTTGGATCTGGCGGGCAATCCGCTTCCTCGTGACGCGCAGGGTCGCGTGCATCTGACCGTTGGGCAGGACTTCCGCTTTCAAAGCTATGCGCAAGATTCGCAGAACAATCCGATCGGGCTGTTTGCCGCGTACTTGGATGCCGGTTTCCTTGAAGTTCCCGATCAGGGCGTGGACCAGCCGGGGGCGGATTTGTTTGCCGTAGTGATCGGTGAGACGCAGCGTTTGAGTTTGAATCCAAACACGCTCTCCAACGGGACGGGAACTTTCCGGCTGAACTACACGAAGCCTGGCGCGGCGGTCGGCACATGGACAAG
>JAJSAJ010000402.1 GCA_024274855.1 Planctomycetota bacterium
ACGTTGGATGTTCTCAGCCACGGGAGCCTCGTTACCACCTTTACACTTTCCCTAGTTCCTGTATTTTAACAGGGGCAGGATGGAGAATTGCCAGGTTGCAGTTGCCACGAGGTGACACGCGAGACAGTTGACGTTTCTTGTTTGGAGCGAGCACTACGGTGAATCTTGACCGCTTTTTGTCCCCGTTTTCTCCCCCTACGAGCCATCTTGTGGATGTGCTCCGATACTGGGCGGACCAGCAGCCGGACCAGGTGGCATTCTATCTGTTTGATGGTGAGCAGGCCGAGAGTCGCCTGACGTTTTCCGAGCTGGAGCGTGCCAGTCGCGCGATCGCTGTCGATCTGATCGACCGTGGCTGTGCCGGCGAGCGTGCGATTCTGATGTTCCCGCCGGGTCTTGAGTTTGTGAAGGCCTTTTTCGGTTGTTTGTTTGCTGGTGTTGTTGCCGTACCGGCATTCACTCCGCGTCGCAACCGCAATGTGAAGCGATTGCAGGCGATTTCCGATGATGCGGAGGCGAAGCTGGCTTTGACCGTCTCGGATGTGCGCAAGCGGGCGCTGAAGATGCTGGACGAGACGCCTCGCCTGAAAGAACTTGATTGGGTTGCGGTCGATCAGGTCGACCTGGAGCAGGCCGATCACTGGGCGGGCGATCCGATCGACCCGAATCAGCTGGCCGTGCTGCAGTATACATCCGGATCGACGGGAACACCCAAAGGGGTGATGTTATCGCACGGGAACCTGATTCACAATTCGATGCTGATTCTCGGTGCCTTCGAATCGACTCGCGATGGGATTGGACTGACCTGGTTGCCGACTTACCACGACATGGGACTGGTTGGTGGCGTTCTGAAGCCGGTTTTCTTCGGGCGCCCGAATGTACTGATGTCTCCCATGTCGTTTCTTCAGAAGCCGGTCCGGTGGTTGCATGGTGTATCTCGGTATGGGGTCACGATCAGTGGTGGCCCGAATTTCGCTTACGATCTGTGCACGCAAAAAGTAACGGACGAGCAGATGGAGGGGCTGGATCTGAGCAGTTGGCAGGTCGCCTTTAACGGTGCCGAGCCGATTCGTCCGGCGACGTTGGACGCATTTTGCGAGCGGTTCGAGTCGGTTGGCTTTCGTCGGTCGACTTTCCAGCCCTGCTATGGTATGGCCGAGACCACCTTGATGGTTACCTGTGCTTTCCAGAAAGAGGAGCCCGTGTTACGGGCATTCGATGGCAAGGCGTTGGACGAACACCGGGTTGTATCGGTTCCCGAGGGGGATGTAAGCGAGCGTCGGCTGGTCGGATGTGGGCATGTGCTCCCGGACGAGGAAGTTGTCATTGTTGATCCGGAGACGTGTGTTGAGCTTCCGGGGCAGCAGGTAGGTGAGGTTTGGGTGCGCAGTCCGAGCGTCGCACAAGGATACTGGCACAGCCCTGAGGCGACGGAGGAGTTCTTCGGAGCAAGACTGGCCGGAACCGATCCCGCGGCGGATAGAACCTTCCTCCGCACCGGAGACCTGGGGTTCGTTGACGACGGTGAACTCTTTGTGACCGGGCGGCTGAAGGACCTGATTATCGTTCGAGGTGTCAACCGATACCCTCAGGATATCGAGCGGACCGTGGAGCAGGCCGATAAGCGGTTGCAAACAGGGGCCGTTGGCGCTTTTGCCGTCGAGGTTGACGGTAGCGAACGTCTGGTGATCGTCAGTGAAGTGGAGCGGCGACGACGCAAGGACTGGTCGGACACGATTGAGAGTATACGGCGACGCGTGATCGCTGAGCACGAATTGCCACCCGATGCGGTGGTCCTGGTCCGTTTTGGCTCGATTCCGAAAACATCAAGTGGGAAAATTCAACGGCGCGCTTGCTGTGACGCGTTCGTGGATGGTTCCCTGACAACGGTTGCGTCCTGGTTCGGCTGGGAAAAAAATCTTGAGGAAGCCAATAAGGAGGCTTCCCACGTAAACCCTACGCAGACGCCAACCGGCAATCCGGAAGGCGGTGAACGGGGGGCGCAACCGGGGCACGCCAATGGCACTGGGAACAACGGCAATGGGAAACAGTGTCCGGATGCCAAACCAAGAGTCGATACGGACGTCTATTATCGGTTTGGCGCGATGCCCGAGTATCAGAGCCTGCAGCAGACGCGGAGGGCGCTTGCGGCAAGCGGGTTACCAAACCCGTTTTTCAGTTTGCACGAGGGCATTGCGGCGGCCGAGACCACGATCGATGGCGCGTCGCTGATCAATTTCTCCAGTTGCAACTATTTGGGTATGTCAGGTGACCCCGTTGTCACCGAAGCGGCTAAGGACGCAATCGATCGATTTGGAACGAGTGTTTCAGCCAGCCGCCTGGCTTCCGGGGAAAAAACAATTCACCGCCAGTTGGAACGGGAATTGGCCGGATTTGTCGGGACCGAGGATGCGGTATGCATGGTCGGCGCTCATGCGACCAACGAGACGGTCATCGGACACCTGTTTGGTCCGGGCGACCTGATCCTGTACGATTCGATGGCGAACAACAGCATTATTCAGGGAGCGGTCCTGTCGGGGGCCAGGCGGCGTGCCTTTGGCCACAATGACTGGCAAATGCTGGATCTGGTCCTGAAGCAGATTCGGCACCAATACCGGCGCGTTCTGGTTGTCATCGAGGGTGTTTACCGTATGGACGGGGATTACCCCGAACTGCCCGGTTTCATCGAGGTCACGAACCGGCATAAAGCGTTACTGATGGTCGACGAAACCGACTCGATCGGAACAATGGGGCCACACGGCCGGGGGATTGGCGAGCATTTTGACGTCGATTCGCGCGACGTGGACATCTGGATGGGGACACTCAGTAATTCCCTGGGCAGTTGTGGTGGGTATATCGCCGGCTGCAAAGAACTGGTGGAATATCTCCGGTATACGGCTCCGGGTTTTGTCCACAGCGTCGGCATGCCACCAGCCAACGCCGCTGCGGCACTCGCCGCACTGCAAGTCTTGGAAGAGGAGCCAGAGCGGGTGGTCCGTTTACAGGCACGCTCGCGCCTGTTTCTGGAGCTGGCCAGCCAGCGAGCATTGAATACGGGGTTCAGCCGCGATACGCCCGTGATCCCCCTTGTCGTCGGCAACTCGCTGCAGACGCTGCAGCTTTCGACTCAGTTGCGCACATCTGGGGTCCATGTGCAGCCGATTCTTTATCCGGCTGTTCCGGAAACGGCAGCCCGCTTGCGGTTCTTTATCTCAGCGTGTCACACCGAGGCCCATATTCGACAGGCTGTCGACGCAGTTGCCAAGCAGATTGGACAGATCGCGCCGCATGGCCCGCACCGCTCGCCTTCAACCCCGAACGCCGGCCCCATTGCACCGACATCCAATACGTCGAGCTCGCATTTGCCCACCTGAAACCCGATTCATAACCCGTTTGGATTCGGCCGCCGTATGCTATTGCAATGTTCTCGGCCCGTCCTACAATAACGGTGATCAACGCGCGCTGCCTGCTGGTGCGGCGGCGTGTGTCCTTTTCCTTGTAGCCTGGGGAGTGATCTGCTGCTTACGGAAGCAGAAGTCCAACGTAGTTTTCGACGACTTTTGAAAAACTCGGGTAACGATTTCGAGGCGCTGGAAAAAGCCGAAGAGTTGCTTGATGAACTCCGGCCGGAAAGCCCTCTGCGTTATCACCTGATTCTGGAATTAGAAGAACTCCGCAAACTCGCCGCGTCGAAACGCTAGGCGTGTGATTTGCGGAGTTCTTCTTTTCTCGGCGGAACGTCTGTCGTTGTCAGTCGGTCATGATGTCCATGCCCGATTTGCCCGGCTATCGGTTGGCCCGGCTATCGGTTGGCCCGGCTATCGGTTCAGTGTGACACCGAATGTCGCACCGTACATCGTTACCGATTGATCGTTGTTCGATGGATCGTTCCCGCGTCCAACGCCGCGTGCCAGGTCCATGAACTCGAAGCCACCGATTAGCGAGATGTCACGCGTCAGCCGATATGCGGCTTCCGCTCGTACCTCGAGGCCGAGTACAAACTGGCTGGAGTGAGCGAATACGCCCGTCTGCTCGAACAGCGTCATGGTCGGATCGTCACCGATGTCGCCAAGTGTACGCTCGGTACTGATCACGCGATTCCAGCTCTGGAAGTTCGCGAAGGTGAATCCCTTGAAATCACCCGAGAAGTTCCAACGCCGATAGTCTTTGTCCCACCGGATTCCCAACTGGCCACCCACCATCTCGTTGGTGAAGCCCGCCTGGACCGAACGCAGCTCTTCAGCCGTCGCGTCCGCTTGAAGTATGGGAAGGCCCAACGGAGGAATGGGGTTGCCGTTCTCGTCATAACGGGTGTACGTGTCCCGCTGGAAGAAATCGACAAACTTGATGTATCGGAAGCCTCCGAAGACCGTCAGCCGTGCTCCGTGATGCAGCGGCTTCATCAGCCAGGTGCGATTTAACTCGAAACCCGACAGATCCGCCACGTTGATGCTGTTGTATACCAGCAGGTCCCGATCACCCGTGAGCCGCAGATTGTTATCGCGACGTGGGAAAATCGGGTCGTTGTCCGGAGTCCCGTCGACCGTTCGGCTCGTACGCTCGATCAGCTGAACGTCCGTTTGCTGCGGCCCGCTGATCTGCCAGCCGGTGAACAACCAACCCTTAAGATTGTCGTCAACAAACCCGATATCAAATCGGTACCCCGACGTGAAGTCGTTGTATTTGTTGGTCAACTGGTAGGCATCGTCCGGACGTTCAACAGCCATGTACAGGCTGCTGTACGTCGCGAACCATCCCGTCTTCCCCTTGGGACCGCCGCCAAACGTGTCAACGTCTGCCGGTGCAAAGAATTGGAAGTCTGATTCGATTTCGGGGAATTCGAATGGTTTGAAGAGTTGAGCTTGCACGCTTGTTGCCAGCACCAACGCCGTTGCCAACGCCGCCAGTCCGGACGTGAATCTAATGATCGACATGGTTCCGTTCCACCTTCGGCTATCGCGTTTGGTTTGCCACACCGGATCTACGCAAACGGCGTGGAGCTGCTTCTTGTTGTGACGGTAGTATCGGATTTGCGCGTCGCGGAAGTTGAGTAAGAACGGCAAGCCCTGCCGAAATTCCGAAGGATTTGCGTTTGATGCCCCAAAGTTGCCTTTGCCTGGGTCGTCTGGGAGTGCTAGGCAAGCTGTGTGTGGTGAAATTTATCTGCAGAGGCCCTGAACAAAGAGTCGAACACGACGCTGGGGTCTGACGCAATTTTCGGCGGAGAAAGCGTTTCTTTACGCGAACACATTGTGTCGCCGAAAATGGGTCTGACCCCTTGGAAGCGAATCGGCGGCTTGCATTCCGTGAACGGTTACGGAAAAAGAGTCACACACGACGCCCCGAGTCCATTCCGGGTGGGGTGCCACAGGCGCCAAGAAAAAAAATGGCCTCCGCAGGCGGGGCAGAGTCCTGGGAGGCCTCGACTCAAGATCGAAACCTTGAGCAACC
>JAJSAJ010000403.1 GCA_024274855.1 Planctomycetota bacterium
GAACTTGCCTCTGAATCCGACGGGCGACCGGCCCCCTGACTTTCCTTGCTGGAGGATATGGTTATGTGCCATCTCACCATGAAATTTGCTTTTGTGTTGCTTCTGGGCATGGCGATGAACGTTCTTTCGGCCGAACCGGTCGACGGGAACCGGCAGGCGAAACTGCCCCCTTCGCCTTCACCTATCGGAGTCCGCTCTGTCCGCAAGATTCTGTTTTTGGGTAATAGCATCACTCGGCATGGCCCCTCGAAGGCCATCGGCTGGTCGGGTGACTGGGGGATGGCGGCAAGCGCCCAGGAAAAGGACTTCGTAAATCTTGTGACCAGTTCGCTTTCCAAGATCACGGGATCCGTACCTGAAGTTATGATCAAGAACATTGCCGACTTCGAAAGGCAATACACTACTTATGATGTGGGCGTCAAGCTGAAGGAAGCCTTTCAGTTCCGTGCCGATCTGATCATCGTGGCTATTGGGGAGAACGTGCCGGAATTGAATTCAGAAGAATCGAAGGCCCGATTTGCAGACAGCCTCAGGAAGCTGTTGAGGGGCTTGAAGGCGAACAACCGCGCTATCATCGTCGTGCGCAGTTGCTTCTGGGCCAACCAGGCCAAAGATCAGATTCTCGAACAGGCCTGTAAGGAAGTGGGCGGGAACTTCGTGAATATTGGACAGCTCGGAAAAGATGAATCCAACTACGCCCGGTCGGAACGTAAGTTCACGCACAATGGCGTTGCGGCACATCCTGGCGACAAGGGAATGCAGGCCATTGCCAATGCGATTCTGGCTGCCATCAACGCGGGTCCCTCATGATTTGTACTTGACTCGACTTGCCCTTTGCTTACCACTGGGTTCTTGCGCACCTTCGCAAAATGCGTCCGCTTGGCATCGCACGACACAGCCTCCATGATACAGTCCACCCGCCTCGTCAGCACGTGGTAGTCTTGCCATGAATACCGTGTAACGGACCGCTACTCCATAATCAAAGAGTCCTGCTTCCTTGCGTATCAAAAAATGCTGTAATATGCGTCATATTATGTATTCGAAGCTTGTAAGATACTCGGCGCGGTTGCTTGTCGCCTTTGCGCTCGCGTTCTACATCGGTTCTCCCGTATCGGCTGATCATCCTGCAGACAAGCTGACGTTGGATATTGAAACGCGGGTCTTTCACGCTAAGCACGACATCCGCCAAGCGGGGAAGGAGGCAAGCGTAGTCCAGTTCTCGCGTCTTGCCGTGGCGGCGTCTTGGACCGAGGTCTGGTCCCGCCCCGGCAAGCGGGAACATCGCACGATACATGCGCGACTCTGGAACCAGCCGATTCGCGCGGCGCTTGAGCGGTATGACGCAGTGTTCTTGCCAAAACGTGACCGGCCGTACTACATCAACGAACCGATTGTGCTGAAGTCTGGCCAGCGACTTCGGGCCGACCGCGACACGGAAATTCGCCTTGTGCCTGGTACCAATCCCTGCATGGTGCGCAACGAACGGCTGACTAGCGGTCAGAACGGGCCGATTCCACCGAATGTTGAACCCGATACGGGAATCATGATCGAAGGCGGCATCTGGACCACGTTGGCAACCAGTCCGACCGAGTCGAACGGGAACGTTCGCGGTCGAGCTGCGAAACGATCCGGTGTTGCTGCTTGCCACGGAGTAATCATTCTGAGTAATTTGCGAGGTGTTGTCGTTCGCAATGTTATCGTCCGGCAGTCGCGGGCCCATGCTGTACAGTTAAGCAATTGTTGTGAGTTTCTCGTGGAGGGAGTTGCGTTTGACGATCACCGCCGTGACGGGATCCATGTTAACGGTCCCGCCAGTTACGGTGTGATTCGAAATATTCAAGGCGTGACAGGTGACGATTGTATTGCGCTGAATGCTTGGGACTGGTGCAATACGGCTCCTTCGTTCGGTCCCATTGGCAAGGTTGTGGTCGAGCGGATTCATGGCGATCCGCGACGCGGCGGCACCGACGAGATCCGTCTGCTTCCAGGAACCAAAACCTTTTCGGATGGCACGAAACTCGATTGCCCGGTGCATGACTGTGTGTTCCGCGATCTCCACGATATTCGAACCTTCAAGATCTACGACCAGCCCAACTTGGAACTCGGGCGAGATAAAGATTTCAGTGATCCGATCGGCACCGTCAAGAACATCTACTTTGAAAACCTTACGTTCAACAGGCCTGGTCGTTTTCAAATTGCCGTCAACGTCGATGGACTGTCGATCAACGATGTCCGATTGAAGTTTCCGATCATCAAATTTCAGAAGGAGGATTATACGCTTGTCGAAATCGGCCCGATGTCGCAAACCTACCGATTCAACTCGAAGGAGCCTTCCCGTTGGGTCGAGCTCTTCTCGCCCGATCGCGACGTGACCATTCGCGGGTTCCATCTAGCGAATGTGCACGTGAATATCGGCAATGAAGTCGAGTCGCTCAATAGGGCGGAAGATCGGTTAGTCAAGATTTCCGATCAGAAGCTCAACCCCAATTATCCCAAGACGACACCCCGCGGCGGCACGGGGAAGGTGATTCTAGTGCGATGACCTATTATCGTAACCGTTCACGGCGAAAGTGCGTGGAGGGTCGGTGATCATTTATCATTAGTCATTTATCATCGAGAGAGGCAGCGCAGCGGGGTCACACTCTTTCCACTGATAGCTGATAACTGATAACTGATAACTGATAACTGATAA
>JAJSAJ010000404.1 GCA_024274855.1 Planctomycetota bacterium
AGCGCAAACCGGCTGCCCTGTGCGGAACGTCCGCCCGTTGACAAATCTAGGTCACGGTTTCCGCCCACGCCAATCGGTGGAGTCATCGGGTTACTGGTCGGTCATCTGGGTGGAACCAGTGAATGGAGTTGCGAACGCGTTATGATCCGGGCTATTGCGTCCGTCGCGGCCGATTCTGCCGACTGCTCTGAAGGCCCGGTTGTTGCCGCTCCTATCAGTTCTGCCCGCTTTGCTGGATTTTTCGTTTCGTTTAAGCCGATCAAATGGGATGTGTGCGGATGCTAGCGTCCGCAGACGGCCGGGTCAGACTTGGCGTCAACGGTACCGCTTGGCTACCGACCCGATGCTGCCAATTGAGGCCCCGGCGCAGGTGCCACAATTCAAGCCCGTTTCTCCCTGATAATCAGGTTTTCATCGTGATGCGACACACCTTCACAACAGCCGTACCTGGATTCCCAATGACCACCAGATGGATTGGATTCCTGTTGCTGTTGTCGACGGGCTGCCGAACGGCGCCCCACACTACCGATCTATCGCAAACCACCTCTCCGCCCCAGCCATCACAGATAGCACAAAAAGACCACGATAGTGCAACGACTCTCGTGCGGCAGGTTTCGCATGTACTGCCAAGTCAACAGGTGCCGGCCCCGCCGCACAAACCATCCCTGGCATCATCTGCGGACGTCGAAACGCGGGGCGTGCAGGCTAGCGAGCCAACGTCCGGTCTACCAACGCCCGATGTGGCTGTGGCAGTCAGTACGTTGACGTTGGATGAGGTGATTCGTTTGACGCTCGAAGCAAATCCTGATTTGGTGTCCGCATCCGAGCAGATTGCAATCGCCGACGCGGCCCTTTGTCGCGCACGAGCCGAATTCTACCCGAAACTAGGCATTTCCGAGCAATTTGGGGTGAGCGATAATCCCGTGCAAGCTTTCATGTTTACGTTGAACCAAGCCAACCTGCATTTAGGGCCGACGACAGACTTCAACAATCCACGGCCCCAAACCGACTTCCACACGCAGTTGGCTCTGCAACACAATCTTTACGCGGGTGAACGTCGCATTCACGAACTGGGCGTGGCCGAGGCGAACCGTACGGCAGCGGCCTACAAGCTGGAAGCCATCCGCAATCAGCTGGTCTATTCCGCGGCCGAGGCCTATTACCGTCTGTTGCAGGCTCACGTGTTGGTTGCCGTTCGCCAAGAGGCCGTTGAACAGGTTCAGCAGCATCTGAAGATCGTCCAGAGTCGATATCGCAACGGAACGGCTGTCAAATCCGATGTACTGAGTATCGAAGTACGGTTGGCGGAGGTACGTGAGGCGTTGATTTCCGCGAGCAACCAATTGGAGCTGGGCTGGTCGGTCCTGGAAAACGTCATCGGCTCGCCCATTACACGCCTCCCATTGCCAAATGATGTCACGCCCGCTCCGTGGCAAGAAGATGTGGAGCGAATTGAGACAGCGATCGCCCAGGCCCAAGGCCGTCGCGCGGAGATCAACGCGTTGTCGGGCCAGCAGCTCGCAGCCAGCGAAAACGTGGGGATCGCCGAATCCGGCAAGCGTCTAAGGGCGGATCTCATCACAACCTACGACATTTTCACCAACGACTTTATTCGCGGTAACGACTCATACTTCGTCGGCATTATCGCACAGCTGAATCTGTATGATGGTGGCCGTACCGACTGGGACGTCGAAAAGGCCATGGCACGTGTGCGGGAGCTTCGTGCCCGCCAACAGCGTTTGCTACAAAACATCGAGCTCGAAGTGCGTCGATCGCACTTAAGTCTCGTCAGTGCCAAACAACGATTGGGTGTCGCCACGCAGGCCATCGCGCAGGCGGCAGAGAGTCTCCGGGAAATCGAAGTAAGATACCGCGGCCAGGCGGCGACCATTTCCCAGCTGCTTGACTCGCAGGTCGCTCTGTCCAACGCGCGCGTACGCCAGGCCAACGCGGAGGCGGAAGTGGAAATAGCCCGTGCCGCATTACAGCGTGCC
>JAJSAJ010000405.1 GCA_024274855.1 Planctomycetota bacterium
CCTGTCGCTTGAGGAGGTACCAACGATGAAAGTGCACTTGCGCTACTGTGCTGCGTGAAACTACGAACCCCAAGCCGTCAGTTTGGCGGCCACACTTCTCACTACTTACAAACAACAACTCGCCAGCCTCGAACTGGAACCGTCACGCGGCGGTTGCTTTGAATTGACCGTCGATGATGAACTCGTCTATTCCAAGCTGAAGACCGGCCAGTTCCCCGAAGAACAGGCGATGGTCCAGGAAGTCGGCAAGAGACTCGGATGAATCCGACACGCCCCCCCGCGAACCCGGCCCGTGGCAGCGCAAGTCTCATTGGCCAGGGCCAGGCTTATGCGCGGGAAAGATACTGCCCGTTGCGCGTATCGACTTTGATACGTTCACCTTGTTTCAGGTATTCGGGTACTTGCACGATCAGATCGGTTTCCAGTACCGCGGGCTTGGTCCGCCCGGTTGCCGAGTTGCCTTTAACCGCCGGATCACATTGCTTGATCGTCAACACGACGGCGGTCGGCAATTGGACGCCGACGCACTGATCGTTATAGATCAGCGCCAGCATACCTTCGAGCTGTTCGGTGATATAGGGCCGTTCGGACTTCACATCGTCCAATGCGAGGCTGTACTGATTGTAATCGGTCTCATCCATCAGGTGGATGTGCGTGGCATCGGCATACATCAGCTTCGCGGGTCTTCTTTGGAAATCCGCGTCGGGCAACGATTCTCCGCCCTTGAGAGTGATATCGGTCTTCTGTCTATTCACCAGGTTCCGACCGCGAAACTTATACAGTGTTGCCGCACCCCGAGCCGACGGGGTCTGAACAGTCATCGTTTCGATTAACACGGGTGCGCCCTGGTAGTTGACGACGGTACCCGGCTTGATTTCCTTTGCTTGCATAATCGTATCTTCTGTAGTAGAGCCTTCTTTTGAGTTCGGTGCTTAGGATTCGCCAATCAATGACTGTCTCCGCGTACAGACCCCCATGGGCTCGCCCCATGGGTGAATCAGTCTCGCAGCATCTTTCCACGCCCGCCTCTCGATCTGGCCTCATTTCTCGACCCGGACCGAGTTCTGTCGCCGGTTTTTAGATGACGGTTCCTGACTGGGGATCAAGCCCCACTCCACCACACAACTTGGCCAGTCGCTGCAGCATGATCAGCAACGATCCGGGGTCAAGAAACCCTTCTTCGTCACTGTCACCACTCTCTTCCTGATCGAACACAACTTGTTCAAAGTGGTAGATATCGAAACGTGCATCACACGTCTTGATAAACTCCCATTTCCGTTTCTCTTCTTCACTCAGCGATCCCAGGGCCAAGTCGTCCAGCCGTTCTCGGATTTGCTCCTCAACCTCCTCACCAACGACGAATGAGACATCCATTGCGGCAAAGTCGTCGGGCGACAGGATCGTAAACGATTCGGCATTCCCCTGTCCATCCTCGCGGACATCCCGAATTTGCAAGCGGGGCCCGAGTGCACCGAGCGATTTCCGAATCGACTCGACCGACGGGCGATTGACCTGTTGAAACAACACAAAATAAGTTTCGCGCCAACGATAATTCGCGTCTTCGAACAACGACATTTCTGCTCACCTCATGTTCCAAACGACGAACCAACTAATCCCACGAGTCGCGATCGTTTCCCAGGCCTCCTTGCCACTTTTCGAGCGATTGCACCAGGAGGTCACGCTCGTCGTGACTCGCCCATAACGACTCGTCCTGCTCCAATTTGACTTCATACTGGCCTTCTCGCATACAATCGTCCGAGCCGCAAAAATGCGGGACGGCCCCCACCCACATGACTCGGTAGAGCGGAATAAGTTTGTCATCGATGCGGCACAGAATCGAAACCATTGTCCAGCTCCTACGTGGTCAGGGACCGAAGGGACATCAACGACCTAAAGAGCCATTGTGGAATTATTCCAACACGTGATCTAACGTTCCGCAGCCCGGCGACCGATGCTGCCCTCCAGAGCCGCTCGCAACTCATTCACCCGCTCCTATCAGTGGGACGCCTTGCCATCCGTGGGCCTACATCTTCCGCTCTTATCAGTGGGACGCCTTGCCATCCGTGGGCCTACACCTTCCGTCTTATCCGTGGGCCGCTCTGCCATCCATGGGCCTACATCTTCCGCTCTTATCAGTGGGACGCTCTGCCATCCGTGGGCCTACACCTTCCGACTTATCCGTGGGACGCTCTGCCATCCGTGGGCCTACATCTTCCGCTCTTATCAGTGGGACGCCTTGCCATCCGTGGGCCTACACCTTCCGTCTTATCCGTGGGCCGCTCTGCCATCCGTGGGCCTACATCTTCCGCTCTTATCAGTGGGACGCC
>JAJSAJ010000406.1 GCA_024274855.1 Planctomycetota bacterium
AAGTTCGACATTGACGCCGGTCGACTGATTTCCGAACAGATCGACTGGGACGAGACGGTGATCGGATTCGAAGGGCATGGCAGCCTGATGAAGTACCTGGCACGTTTTACCCAGGAGTTGTTACCGGCTGAAGAGACCGCTCGGTCCGCTGACTCGAACGTCCGGTGATTGAGTAGTCGCGTCAGCCGATTCTTCTCGCTGTGTTGGTGTTAATGCGTGGTGGCGTTGGTGGCCGGGGCCGTGATGGGCATGTCAGGGATAGGTGGTCTGTGGGCCGTGGAATCCGGCCTCCGCGGCTTGGCGTTAAACGAAGAAGCGGAGACGGCGGTGTCCAGCTTAGTTGCAACGAATCGAAACGATACGTTAGACTTTGTTCATGACTAACTGGCGACGATTCAGCTTCTGGATTGGTTTCTTGATATTAGGTGGCAGCCTTGGCCTGATGGCGGCCGAGGGAGACGGCGACCTGATTCTTCTGGCTCGAAACACGTTTTGCCTGACTCTGGGCGCGTGTGCGATCAGCTTGCCGATCGGGACCGTGCTGGCACTGCTGCTGACGCGAACCGACTTGCCTTGGCGGCGCGCCGTGTGGGGCGTCTGGATGTCGGTCTTGTTCGTGCCGCTCTACTTGCAGGCGGCCGCGTGGAAAGCGGGGTTCTACCGGTGGGGATGGTGTTCGTTGGCCTCGGAACCAGTGGGGCCAATGTGGGTCCGCAATTGGAGTGGCGCCGTCTGGGTGCACGGCTTGGCCGCTCTGCCGTGGGTCCTGCTGATCGTCGGCTTGGCAGCTCAACTGACCGAACCAGAGCTTGAGGAGGTGGCTTTGCTGGACGCCTCGCCCTGGCGAGTGTTCTGGCGCGTGACGGTCCGCCGTGCACTGCCCGGTGTGGGCATCGCCGCGCTTTGGGTCATGATCATGGTGGCGGGCGAGATCGTTGTCACCGATCAGTATCAAATCCGTACACTTGCCGAGCAGTTGTACACGGGCTGGGCGATTGGAAGTGGTGAGTCGGGTGTGCCGGGCCTTCGTCTGGCATGGTTAAGTGCCGGCCTGTTGACTGGAATGATCATGATGATCCTTCCCAGGTTCTTCGCCGCTCCGGCTCATGTTTCCTACGGCCAACGACCCGTTTTTCATCTGAACCGTTGGCGTTGGCCGCTGGTCGCACTGGTTGGGATGCTGTTTGCCGTGGCAGTTCTCGTACCTATTGGCAGCCTTGTCTACAAGGCGGGAATCGACGTGCGTCTAGTGGACGGCTTGCCCGTTCGCGGTTGGTCGGGCGCCAAATTGCTAAGGTTGCTGGTCCCGTTACCCGGTACCTACCGGCTGTCCGCAATTTGGCGATTCAAGTCCGAATTGCAATGGACGTGGCTCTTGGGCTGTTCTGCGGCGAGTCTGGCACTCGCTGTGGCTGTACCAATCAGTTGGGCCGCATGCCGCTCAGCAAGTCGCGCGATCGGTGCCATGACGATTGTGGCAGTTGGGTTGGCAACTTCGGGGCCCTTGGTCGGCGTGACGGTCATCTGGTTAATGACGCGTTGCAGCCAACCCTGGTGCGTCTGGATTTACGACCAGAGTCTGTTCGCTCCGGTACTGGCGGTCGGATGGCGGTGCTTACCACTTGTGTTGTTGATCTGCTGGGCCGGCTTCGGCTCTCTAAATCGCTCGGTGTTCGACGCTGCCGCGTTGGACGGGGCAGGATCTGGCACACAGCTGTTTCGAATCGCGATCCCGCAACGCAAGCTGGTCCTGGCCGTCGCCTGGCTGGCCGCCATCGCTATCGCATTTGGCGAGCTGTCGGCGAGCAAACTGGTCGTTCCACCCGGAATCACCACGGTGCCAATCCGCGTTTTCAGCTTGCTTCACTATGGAATAGATGATCAGGCGGCCGCCATTTGCTTGACAGGGATGATCGGCATGCTCCTGACCGGGACGACGGTGGTAGCCGCGGCTTCACTGGCAGTGCGTTCGATTTGTGCGATAATGGAAGAACCCAGACTTTGAGCAGCTCAGTATGTTCCCGCTCAGTAGGTCCCGCCTGCCGGGCGGGACCAGAACTGGGGCAGTACGTGGCGTTTCGGTGTCGAACCCTACCGGGTTCGAAGTCCGGCTCGGCAAGCCGGACCTACTGCCGGACCTACTGCGGGACTGGAAGTTTGGCGACCTTAATATCGATTGTCTTATGACGCGAAAACCAAGAACAATTTCGTTTTGGCGAGGTCGGCTGCCACATTGGGAAGTCGAGGCCGGACGCTACTTCGTCACGCTGCATCTTGCCGGCGCGATTCCCGCTCAGGGTCGCCAACGCCTGCGTGTGATAGCTGCCGAGCTAAAGAAGATCGAGAAACACAGTTCCCAAGCTTGGTTGCGAGTTCATCAAGCGGTCTTTCGGGAAATGGAAGCGTGGCTGGATCGGGCCGATTGGCGTGATGAGCTGCAGCGATCTGACGTTGCTCGGATGGTCGCTGAGTCGATTGAACATCGTTCG
>JAJSAJ010000025.1 GCA_024274855.1 Planctomycetota bacterium
AATTCGCGATCGCAAAGTTGGCCTTTTTGAACCCTTGCTGGGGCTGGCACGTGAGGAATTCGACCGAGCGGACCAAGCGAACGAAACGCCACGGATTCGAGTCGTCGGGATTTGTGGCCGAACGCGCCAGGCGGTCGCCGAGGCTGCGATGGCCCGCGACAATGGATTCCACGCCGGTCTGCTTAGCTTGGCGGCAATGAGTGGCGTACCTGAAAGTGAATTGATCGATCATTGTCGAGCCGTGGCCAATGTGATTCCTGTCTTCGGGTTCTATCTGCAACCGGCCGTCGGCGGCATTCCGCTGCCGTATTCCTTCTGGCGGCGATTGCTCGAGATCCCTGAAGTTGTCGCAATCAAGGTGGCCGCGTTCAATCGCTATCAGACGGTCGACGTTGTGCGCGCGGTGGCGGAGTCCGAGCGGCAGGACGTTGCGTTGTATACGGGCAACGACGATAATATCGTTGTCGACCTCCTGACGCGGTATCGCTTCTCCCTCCAAGGTAAAACGGTTCAACGACACTTTGTTGGCGGGTTGCTCGGTCATTGGGCTTGCTGGACCCAGCGAGCTGTTCAGCTGTTGGATGCGTGCCACGCGGCTTTGACGGACGGCAAACCGCTCGAGCAAGAATGGCTAGGACGCAATATCGAAACGACGGATGCCAACGCGGCTCTGTTTGACGCGGCGAATAACTACGCCGGCTGTATTCCCGGCATTCATGAAGTCTTGCGACGCCAGGGATTGATCGAGGGGATCTGGTGCCTCGACCCGGCCGAAGTGCTTAGCCCCGGCCAGATGGCCGAAATCGACCGAGTTTACCGAATTTACCCGCATCTGAACGACGATGCCTTCGTTGCCGCGAATCGTGACCAGTGGTTGTCCTGAGGCTCAATCCCATTGGCCGCTACGGAGAATGTGCAAGAGCTGTGGGACGAATCGCCGAATCGCTCGCCCACGATGGCTCAAAACCGACTTTACCGTGTCACCAAGCTGGCCAAATGTTCGATGGTACTCGACGATTTCGCACAGCGGGTCATAGCCGAAACCCGCATGCCCTGCAGGGTGCAAGGCAATTCGACCGGAACAGGTCGCTTCACTCTCCGCCCGTACATGTCCCTCAGGATCTGATAACGTCACGTGGCAAACGTAATGCGCTGTCCGCCGTGAGAGACGGACATCTCGCAAACGTTCCAGTAGGAACTGATTGTTGCGGGCATCCGTGGCGTCGGCACCTGAGAAGCGGGCCGAGTAGATTCCGGGAGCGCCGTCCAACGCATACACAGCCAATCCGCTGTCTTCCCCCAAAGTCCACTCTCTCAGATGACGCGCCTGGCCAGTTGCTTTCAACCTGGCATTGGCGGCGAATGTCTGACCGTCCTCAATAATCTCCAGCGAGTTCGGGAAATCGCCCAGAGTCTTGATCTGAAAACCAAAACGACCCAATAAGCGGGTCAGTTCGATTCCTTTCTTGCGGTTGTGCGTCCCCAGAACAATCGTCCGTGTTGATAAAGATCCGTGCATTCTTGTGGTAAGACCCTTGAATTGGAAGAACGATCGGTGAGGATGCGTGTCCCTGCACTATTTCCGCCGGCTTTCCTTCGTCAGATTCCAGCAATGACCGTCGTGTGCCCGCTTCGTAGACCGTGCTTCTTCCGTCTTATCGGTGGGACGCCTTGCCATC
>JAJSAJ010000407.1 GCA_024274855.1 Planctomycetota bacterium
ATGGCCCGCGGCACGATTCGGAGACGCGCGTTCGTGGTCGTACATGAGAAAAACGTTCACTTCTCCTTGGTCACCAATCTCCCAAAAAAGCGGTGATGCGTTTTCGAACGCCGTGTTGATGTAGATCAGCGGGCACTTCGGAATGAACCGATCGGCCTCTTTTTCCTCGCCTAACGCCAATGTGCACATTGTCAGCGTCAGGATGACGACGACTTTTGCTTGGGCAATCCGGCATAACACATTCATCGTGCAGTCTCCTTATCGCGTTCGGCAATCGCAAGAGTTCTTGAGGTATCTAAACGAACATCTCACCGATCGCTGTTCGTCTGATCGATCAACTGTCGCCCGCTCAGGTTCTTGATCCTCACCTTGTAACCTGGCGGCACGCTCAAGCGGTAACCGATGGCATCTTGGTTCTTTTTCCAGCTAAGTGTGACCAGGCCGTCCGGCGTCGGTATGCAACCTTCGCATTCGCTCAGTTTCAAGTTGCCGAAACGGACCGAGATAATCTTGTTGACCGTATCGACCTGATAGAGCCCCAGCACATCCCGATAGAGTGTATGGACAATGTGCGAAGCAAAGCCGTGGTCGCAACTTGCCTGCGTGCCCGTATGTTCCCAAAGCGTGCCGGTCCGCTCGGCCATGTACAACAGATAGGCGATCGATTCGTCGAGGATCTGCTGATTGTGGCCCTCGCGTGAAAGCAATTCCATCCTAAGCATATTGCCGATGAACGAATTGGCCGGATGCACTTCCGGAAACGCTTTCGTCTCTTTCCGATCCGGTCCAAAACGGTGGCAGAGCCGAGCCCACAGTTCAGCGTGGTCTTTCGTTGAAGCCACGTCAAAGAAGAATGCGAAATACTGACAGACCTCGGTACGATTGCGTGTTACTTTCAGTTTTCCATCGATACGAAGCGCATTGTCCACGAAAAACGTGCCGTCAAAGGACTGGCGGCGAATGACGTCGCGAATCCGCTCGGCCTTGGCCAGCAGCTCGGGCATCTCATACATTCGGCCTGTCGCGGCAAGCATGCCGGCGTACAACATGTTGGTCGGGTAGTTTACATCCTGCACGAACCTGTTCGCCGCCGACCATTCGACAAAGACCCATTTCTCGAGGTGTTCCAACAGTCCGTCCGAATTCTCGAATCGCTTGAAGTATTTTAACAGCTTCTGGATCTTGGGGCGGAAAGCGGTGATCGTCGTTCGATCGCCGCTGCGGGCGGAATACTCCTCCAGCTGTACCACGAACCACATGGCCCAGTTGGGAATGAAGTTGCCGTTGTAATGATCGGCCGGGTAGCACATCGGCAGCATGCCGTCGGGAAGGTGCGCAAAACGATCGGGCAGAAGAAAGTTCTCAACAAAGTTGTGCTCCACTCGGTTCCTATCCGCCAAGACGTGTTCCACGCGCGCGGTGAAGAAGCTGTCGCAAAGCCAGCCGGCTCGCTCGCGCGATGGACAGTCCATGAACAAGTCGAGTGTGTTTTGTCGGAACGTCTGCAGACCGGCCGCAAAAATCTTGTTTAGTCGTTCGTCACTGGCCTTGAACGTCGCCTTCGTCACTTCCGGATACGCGTACTCGCGCAAAAACACGTTGTCGATGCGACATTCGCCCTCCAGGCAAACCAGCTTCAGGTATCGGGCCGTGTAAGGTTCGATCGATTCCAGTTCGTACGTACCCGGTTGCAATTGGTATTCAATAATATTGCAACACCCCAGACGCCGCCAATTCACATCCCCGTCACCAGCAAGGATCTCGTCAAACATCACCCACAACCGAGTCTTCGTCCGACATTCGACGCGTGATCCCAAGAACCCGGTCAGGTTCGTGCCAAGATCCAATTCCTGGTACTCACACGATCCAAGAGCAAACGACGTGTTGTCGCTGAACGGTCGCCAAGTGTCCGATTCGGGAATCGACTTGAAATGCTGGGCTTCGACCGTTGGTACAACGGCCAACTGATCTTGCGGGTATCCTTTCAAATCAGGGCCTATGTTCGTCAAGCTGCGATCGCGCCAAATCTTCGGTGTTTTATCAAGTCGCCGCATCTTGCCATGAGGCCCCAAGGCGATGGGGCTTCGGACGGTGAACGTCGGATAGAGAACGCGTCGGGGAAGAAGCTCTTTGTCCGATTGAACGGCCATCTTCACCGCCGTTCGGGACGAACGCGTTTCAGTTTGCCAGCGGTCCCATCCCGGCATCAATCGATAGACCTCAATGAAAGGCCGTTGAAAACTGTATCGTTGAACCTTCTGGACACGATATTCCAGGATGACGGGCTCGAATAATGCGCCCTCTCCAGCGGTCGATGCCAGCACTCGGTCACCGCTGGTAACTTCGGCCTGGAGGAACGACGGCTGATCGAGCAGGTAATAGCTATTGGCGTTATAGCCCGCTACTTCGATCGCCACGACGTTCACGCCGGTCTTCAGCCTACCGGCAAGATCCCACTGGTCCACGCGGTAGAACCCATGCGGTCCGCGAGCCGGACCACTGCCCACGAACCGACCGTTGACTCGAAGCCGATAGATCGAGGCAGCTGCGATCTTCAGCCGAACAGCAGCCTTGTCCGGAACCGTGATTCGCACCGAGAAACCGACCGACAGATTCATCTCGGTCTCTCGCCCGGCGGGCCAGATCGGTTTGGCCGAGCGGAAGTAACCGGCGGAATCAGCCGCTCGGCCGGCAGAGGTCGCAACCAGCCAGCCCAATAGCGTACCGAAAGCAATGCGGACCGCTGTTCGTATAAAGAGGCTCATCTGTTTGTCCTTTCGTATGTGGTCAATGCCGATAGAACAACTATCTGTCGTAACTGTTTAGCTGTCTGCAGTAGGATTTGTATCTCACGGCTATTTTTTTGGTTGATCGACCCCAACGGCCTCGGTGCCGTTGGTGAGCGAGTCTATTGAGCGAAGAGCAACATGTCACTCCAAAGGCTCCGCTCCCTCCCCGCCGCCAAAGGCGGCGGGGAGGGAGCGGAAAGAGGGATTTTCACCACATCGCGTTAGCTCACGAAACTTATTCACCCATGGGACAAGCCCATGGGGGTCTTTCGACTAACGCTCCTCCTCCATTTGGCTCAAGTGTTACTCTCTGTCGAATCTTTGCGTATTTCCAGACACTTACCCGATTCACGCTGACGCGTCGTGTAGGAAAATCGAGCGAACATCCACATTGTCGCAATGCGTACAACATGTCGCCGCGGACATATTCCGGAAGCTGAGCTGGGCACGCTTTTTTATTCACTCAGGTCGACCACGTCGATTTCGGCGAACTTTCTGCTCCCACGCATTGTAGAGGTCCCTGAGTCTTCCAAAATCCCTGGGGTGAAGATCCTTCAGGTCGTGCTTTTCCGCTAGATCGGACTTGAGATCAAATAGATACTCGCGGTATGCACCGCCACGTCGTTGCGCAACGTATTTGAGCGACCCGTCGCGAACGCCTTTCCAAAGCGTCGCCCCACGTGGTTTGCGCCAATACAACGTCCGGTCGAAATCGGG
>JAJSAJ010000408.1 GCA_024274855.1 Planctomycetota bacterium
TGTAACCAATTTTCTTTCCTGACATAGGAGATTCTTTATGACCAGACCAATCAATCGGCGGCGCTTTGTGGCGGGAGCCTCGGCTGCGGCATTAGGCGCGAGCCTGGTCGGTACCGTTTCAGCAGCTACGCGTCGGGCTGATCGCAACAGCGTCATCCGCGTTGCCACGGTCGGCACGCGCATCCGAGGCCCGCATCATATCGCGGGCCTCGAGGCCGTGGATGGATGCGAGATGGTCGCCTTGTGCGACATCGATGAAAACATTTTGAATCCCGCGGCGGAGCAGCTCGAAAAGACCACCGGGCGGAAGATCAAACGCTACATCGACTACCGAAAGCTTGTCGAGGACCCTGACATCGACGTCGTCAGCATCGCCACGTGCAACCACACCCATTCGCTGATCGCGATCGCGGCAATGATGGCCGGCAAGGACGTCTATGTCGAGAAGCCTTGTTGTCACAACATCTGGGAGAGCCGCCAACTGGTCAATGCGGCTCGCAAATACAATCGCATTTGCCAGCACGGGACCCAGGGCCGAAGCTGTGACGCAATTCGCGAGGGGATCCAGAAAGTCCACGATGGCCAGATCGGCGATGTCTACATGGCGCGTGGCATCTGTTTCAACTTGCGGCGGACCATTGGCAAAACTCCGGACGAGCCGGTACCGCCCGGAGTGAACTACGACTTGTGGCTTGGGCCGGCACCGCAGCGCCCATTCAGCAGGAACCGCTTTCACTACAACTGGCACTGGAATTGGGACTATGGAAACGGCGATATCGGCAACCAGGGCGTCCACGAGATAGATATAGCACGCTGGGGCTTGGGCGTGGGGCTTCCCCAAAAAATCCAATCCGCCGGCGGTCACTACATGTTCGACGATGACCAGGAGACCCCCAACACGCTGGTGTCCACCTTCGAGTATCCCGACGAGAAGAAGATGCTGGTCTTCGAAGTTCGCCACTGGTACACGAACCAGGAGGGGTTGGGCAAATCGCCAACGTACGCGGTTGGCGCGACCTTTTACGGCAGCGAGGGCTACATGCAGGTCTACTACTACGGCTACCGGACGTTCCTTGGCAAGAAACGCGAGCCGGGACCGAGTCGCGAGGGAAAGGCGAACCAATACGAGCGATTCATCGCCGGAGTGCGCAGCCGTGATCGCAATGACTTGGGCGTCGACATCGAGGATGGGTTCCTCAGTGCGTCGCTCTGCCACCTGGGCAACATTGCGTATCGCGTATCGCGTTGGACGAACGGTTCACTTCGATCCCAAAGCAGAGACCTTCCCAAGCGACGACGAAGCCAACGTGCTACTCACGCGCGAGTACCGCAAACCATTCGTCGTGCCGGAGATCACGATCTAGGGAGTTCGTTGATCGGCGGGCGGTGCGTCCCGAGCAGGGATGAGAATCATTCGCACGTCGTCGCTTGACCGGGTGTACATTGGCGGAGCTTCCAACCGCGTTTGGCTTCGGACATCCCGACAGCTCGGCGAACCTGGTCCGTCGCGCGAAGACACGTGAATCCAAGCGGGCGTGTGTCCGTCAGCAAGTGAAGAACCTGTAGGCACAACTGCTATCGAAAACCGCAAACCAAGTCTGCCCGCCTGCGAAGCCCCCTTTGATTCGGATTCCAATCGCGTGTCACTGGGAGTTCGTAACTTGCGAACTTCCGGGTTGATCGTTCGTGTTTTACGAACTACAATGGCTTTGGATGCCGATAACAGGAGCATAGCAGGAGCAGGGGATGCGGGTGATCTCGAAGGCAAGACTGCGAGCGTTCTGGGAGCAGCCGGGACATGAGGATGCCGAGGGGCCGTTGCGGGCTTGGCATACCCACGTCATCAACAAGACGGTTTCGTGGCAATCATGGGGAGATGTCAAAGCTGAATTCGGCTCGGCCAGTCCTGTCGGGAACTGTGTCGTTTTCAACATTGGCGGAAACAAGTACCGGCTCGTGACTCGCATTCTGTACCCGAGCCAGAAGGTCTTCATCCTCAAGGTGATGCCCCATGCCGAGTACGACTAAGACAAATGGAAAGAGGAATGCGACTGTTTCGAGCCTCCCCCCAAAACGAAGAAGAAGACGATTAAGAAATCCGGCAAACGGAAGCGAAAAGGAAACTGAGCGATGGCGCCCAAAACAAAATTCGGCCTCAAACGAAAGGACCGGGATTCCTATCTGGAACTCGTGCTGGTGTTTCCGCTGGCCTCGATCAAGTCTGACGAGCATCTGACCGAGGCGCAGAAGGCCATGGACCGGGTGCTCGCCAAAGGAGAACTCGACGATGGCGAGGAGATGTACCTCAATGCCCTCAGTGATCTCGTGGCCACCTACGAAGACGCCCACCACGCCATCGAGCCCGCTTCGGATGCCGACATGCTTCGGCATCTGATGGAAGCGAAAGGCGTCACGCAGGCCCAACTTGGCAAAGAGACGGGACTGGCAAAGTCTTCGATCTCCGAAGTGCTGGCGGGAAAAAAGCCGTTCAGTCGGCGGATGATTCGCAAGCTCGCCGACTACTTCAAGGTGGATGTGAGCGTGCTGGCGGCAAATGTGTGATTCCCGCAGAGGAGCCCCGCCGCAACACGGTCAGCCCTGATCTCGGTCTCGAATTCGGCCACACTGCGTCAATGGCCTCGGACGTGCGCGCCGCCCGCAATTGCGAGAGATGCTGGTAGCCGTCGGAATCGCTCAAGGCGTCGCGGGGTACGAGGGAAGGCCCATCCACGACCAGTGGTGCAAGGCCGTACAGCACGTAATCGAAATGGTGCTCGGTCTCGTCCGTGGCTGTGACGCGGAACAGGTCTACCACGATCCCATCGACCATCAACAGGGTCCGATCCAGTTCCGTATCCTCGTAGGCATCGGCGCATTGGGCGCGCACTAGTTGGACTCGCTGGTCGGCATGAAACGCGATCAGCCGCCCGCGGCGCGATGCCTGGCGATCTGGATCTCCTCCCGCGTTACGCTCAGCCGAGGGTACCGGCCGCCAGGCACGGGAGCACCGGGTGGCAACTCGGCGACGGCCACCTTGAAGGTCGATGCCGTTGCGTGGGCGATTTCGCGCAAGAAGGCAGCGTCTTTGGGGGCCAGTGTCTTCGGAGTGAACAGTATCTTGCACGCATCGATCCCGAAGAGGACTTCGAACCAGGTGCACCCCGCCAGATAGCAACCGCGGTCATTGGCGTGATGTGTATCGTGCCCGAGTTTTCCCGCATCCCAGAAGTACCCGACATTCAACGAGCCCGTTTGATTCGGCAGAACTCCATCAGGCGGGCATTTGTAGTCGTAGTCCGAATCAGGAAACACGAAGGCGGGCTCCTGCAGTTGGCGGCAGAGTTGAAACGCAGCACCGGATGGCAAGATCGGACAGTGATACTTCTTTGCGTAGAAGAGGTAGTTTTCCGTCAATCGGTCGTACATGTTCTGCTGGGTGAAACCGTTATGGAACGCGCCCGCATCGCTCCGATACGCCCACGTTTGATGAATGTAGATCTTGGCCTGAGGCGCGTATTTCATGATATAGGCGTGCAACTTGCCGAACCAGGGTTCGAAGGTGGCTCGCTTGTAACTGTACGCGCTGTATTGCTGGATGGTGACGATGTTCCATTTGCATGCGACGAGCGCCGTTTTCAGGTTGACCTTGGAATACCTGTGCGTAACAGGGTCGCGAAATCCATACGGTTTGAACTGTTCATCCCCTTCGGATCGGACCGCCATCTTGTAGTGTTGGTCCAGCCGTCCGCCACCGACGTCGGCTCTGGACAGAATCAGCTTGCAGCCGGGCATGCTCTTGGCCATGTCGGGAAGATAGCGAGTCGCATTTCGGGAAAAGCTGTTTCCCACCGTCAGCAACCGGATTGTCTTCGCTTTCGTCGTTGTCTTTTCCGCGGCAAGTCCACCGACTTGAAGCAGAAGCATGGCGGAGACGACAAGGTAGAAACGGAGCATCTCGCGATGCGTCATCAGGTGGTTCCTTATTATGGCACGTTCAGTGTTGTCCCAGATCGATGACAGCGACATCTTCGTAAGAGAGTTCGAGCGTTGCCCTGCGGCCCGCATCCCAGACGATTTGTTTTCCGCTGACCAGTTCCCGACTATCGGCCCTCGGTACAAGGCCAGGCTCCAGCGTAATGGTTGCACTTCGTGGCACGGTGCTGTCATTGAACACCGTGAGATAGCACGTGCCGAATCGCTCGACGTGCACGTGTTCGTCCGACGACCGGGCCAGAGTAATGGGCTCCCATCCCGCTTCCGCTACCCGTTTACACAAAGGAACGTACTGTTTAAACAGAGGGCGATCGCGATTGTAGAACTCCGGCTGCTTGAAGTAGTGGCTGCGCTGGGAATATTCGGGACTGAACATCCCCGGAAACATCCCGTAGGCCAGCACGCGTTTCATGTATTTTTCAGTGAACTCGTAATTGAACTTGTGGAAGTCCGAACACATCAGAAAGCAATATGGCTTGCCTCGGGTCAAGGCGCGCCGGTAGAGCATCTCGGCGTCGGGCATGGGACGCCACACGCCTTCGCCCACGCACCAGTTGGTCTCGGTGCCCAGGACATCCATCAACGGCGCCAGCCAACAGAAATGGGCCGGCGTGGCGTTGGCCATCGTCAGTTTACCCATGGCGTGGACGTCCCGAGCTATGGCACGGACGTATTCAAAACTGATGAGGCCACAGAACTGCGCGGGTACACCGCCGTTCTTCGAGAACGTCAGCGGAGTTTCCGCAACCGCAAGATGGTCGCGCCGAAAATCGAGGAGCCCGGTGACAAACCCTTCGCTCGAGTCGATGTACTCGCCGTCAAGGACGCCCTGTCTGGAAAATCCTTTCTCCCATAGTTTCCACGCATCGGGTTTCAGCAAATTGTCCGATGCCTCGCGCAAATCCACGACGCTCTTGACGACCATACCGTCACTTGACGGAGGATTATCAGCACTACGGCCTACGCTGCAAAGGAGCCCCATGCTCACCAAATAGCCGGCAGCAAACAGAAGCACCTGATTCACAATCACATTTTTCATCGATGGAACGCACCTCGTTGTTAGGCACTGGTTCAGCGTAACGCTGAGTCGTAGCGTGAGGGAACTGCTATTGGCGTGGTGTCGTCATTTCCCCTTTTGGATTATGCGGATCTCCTCCAGGTCCAAGGCACCGGCGCCGTCGATGACGCTGCCGAAAACGCGGACGTCGTCGATCAGGCCGCGGAACATGCGATCGCCATTGCCTGCGCGAGTCTTGGGGTTGAAAGCGCCGATCGTCAACGGTCCGGTACGGGCGCCGAGCGAGCCTTGGGTGTAAGTCACCGACCGATCCAGTTTCGCGACGCGATGGACATCGCCAATGTAGAATCTCACGTTTTTGGCCGCGGCGGTTGCATCGTAAGAGACGGCGAAGAATCGCCAGTTGTCCGGCCCGGCCTTGGCGTCGACGGTAATCGCGTTCGGACGACTGCGCGCCGGAGACGCATCGGGATAAGCGTTGACGCCCAGCACCAACGCGCCGTTCTTCTCCACGACCAAGTCGAGTCCCGCGCGGCTGCCGAGCGTGTCGGCCATGTGGACGATGCGGTTGCCGCCGGAGCCGACCTTGAGCGATCGGCAGTTCACCCATCCGGTGATGGTAAACGACTTCAGATTTCGTAGCAACTGCGGCGCGTCGCTGCCCAAATCGACGGCGTACTCACCGATTGCTTCGCCGAAATCCAGCGATACGCCGTCGCCAGCAGGCGGAACGTTCTTCGACCACTTCGGCCATAGGGGCGTCAGTGTGGCGACGAGATGCGTTTCCGAAGATGCGCCGGTGTTGGCCGCCGTTTGGCCTTGTCCTTTGCTCAGCGCCAAGACGACCAACGGCCGATCCGGGCTACGAAGGATGAATTGAGCCTTCGCGCCGGAGTGAATCACGTTCGGCTGCTTGGCCCGGTCCCGAACATTGCGCACCGCCAGCGTGTAGCGCACGTCGTGGGCTAATGGTGATGTGGTCAGCCGGACCGTGTCGTCCAGCCAGGCGACGGCAAGGACCTGAACACTGCGGTCCACCGCATAGTTGGCCGGATCGCAGGCAGTTGCCCGGTCGAGTGGTTCAGAAAAGGTCACATCAACTCGTTGCGTACCGACGGCAATGGCCTTGAGCACGCGGGGCGGTGTACGATCGACGGCCGCGTCGTCCCGTTCCAGCAATAGGACCCAATCGCTACGGTCCGGTGTGTCGGGCGCGGTCCAGACCGGCGCAACGGCAACGCCCGCCTCGGTGTACTGGCCCGTCCGAGGATTGAACCACCGCGCCCGATACTTGCCTTCGCCAAGCTTGACCGTGGCTCGACCGCCATGCGGCAGATAGATGACGCAACGCGCTCCCTCTCTCGCCAGGCAAGGAAATCGTTGTTCGGTCGTTCAACGGCGAATACCACAAACTCGACCGTGTTGGCGTGTGGTCTATTCGGAGGGGCCATCGCCCGGCAGAGAAATCCCTGCTGCGTTGTTGACCTGAGGGCGCTACGAGCCGAAGGTGTCCCGTTTTCAACCATGTACTTCGACCGGTTGAACACGCAGGCATTCATCGAGGACACCTTGAACTCGCGGACGTTTCGGAAAATCTACTCCAAGCAACGGCTCGACCTGTATCGCGAGCAGAATCAGTGCCCTCTGAACGACCAACTTTCCGAGGAAGGCATATGGCTTCCACAGTATGCGTTTCTGGGCGACAAGAAACTCATGGATCAGTTCGCGGACGCGATGGCGAAGATCCACGACAACAAGGACCAACTCGCGCAGCTGTGAGACCAGCTGTGAGGACA
>JAJSAJ010000409.1 GCA_024274855.1 Planctomycetota bacterium
CCGGCGCGATTATCTCGGGTGGCAAAGGGACTGCGGACGAAAAGATGGCGGCTTTGACGGCGGCCGGCATCACGGTCGCCAACAGTCCCGCCGAGATGGGCCAAGCCGTGCAACAGGCAATCGCCGGCAAGTAGCGAGCCGTCGGCAAGTGCCTCATCTGACGACGCTTTCGTCGGCCAACAAGCATGGGTTAGCCCGGGTATTTCACGAGTGATTTACTGCGGCGTTGCAAGTCGGTCACCTGCGTTGACTTACAGCCCATCGCGACGAACTCGCCTGAAGTATCCGAGGTCGAGCGTGCCCCTGGCTTGCGTCTCTTTTCACACGTCACGAACCCGTAGAACCGGGCGTCCTTTGGCCGCCACCAATTGGAACTCGGCCCCTTCGGAGCATTGCGGATTAACGCATCATTCACGCAACGCGGGTTTCACCCGCAAGACGGTGGGCTGCGGCGTGTAGCAATTCAGCTTCAGCGTCTTTGGGAAGATCCTGAACGCACAGGGCCACTCCTGTCGGCGGGAAAACACAGGTGGCCATCTCGTCGACACCAAACCCAATTCAAGAATCCGACTTCAACGACTACAGCATTTTCGCATTAAGCTACTTGCTCTCCGCAGCCCCCCCGCGTGCGGCCACACGTTCAAGTCGTGGCTACCGCAGCTCGGAAACCGAGGGAATTCGTCGCTTCGGCAGTTGACGAGGGGTTGGTGTTGACAGGGTACAGGCGGAGTGGTACCAATGAGGACAATGCAACCACATTACAGAACCGCTTGTTCGCTCCAAGCCTGACAGATGAGGCATGGGAAAGCCGGCGGGGCATGAAACCGGCCAGCCCCGCATTGTCGAAAGCGCACGGCGTTCGCAAAGCGAACGTGTATCGCGAGATTCGTGCTCTTTTGCCGGACCGGTATCGGTTGCGTAACCAAGATTCGCGCGCGGCATGCCGCCGAGCATAGGAGACAAGCGGCACCTGACAAGTCGCGTTGGACATCCGTAACGAAATCCTCAATTGCAAGTGGGCAGTTTGTGATCATCAAATGCACCGGGGGTATTCGCTTCATCGCAGTTCCCAATCAGACTGGCAAGGGAGTCATCATCTCGATTAGCTTTCAGAACGTCAATCGCCTAAAGGGCGACTCGTCGCGACGAGTGCGCGCTGATGACGTAACGGCCGGGATCGGCGACGTTCCGCGACTTCTTTGAGAGCTTGCACATTGCCACAGTTCCTGCGGCACCGCAAGCCGGGGATCCGACACCCACGCAATGGTCGACACGCCACCTGACAAGGAGCCAGACCATGAAGCGCGAACCAGAGTCTCAGTCCGTTTCTCGTGTACTGATTGTTGACGACAACGAAGCTCAGCTTCGAACGTTAGCGGCGCTTTTTCAGGACAGAGGATTTGATGTCGTAGTCTGCACGACCGGTGAGGAAGCTTTCGCACACGCTGCCAAAGGCCACATCGACGTAGCGGTCGTGGACCTTCGGCTTTCCGACATCGGCGAAAAGGAATTTCTAGACCGGTTGAGTGAAGAAGTTGAGCATATTCCGGTAGTCATCCACACCCCATACGGCTCATATCAGACCGCGCGAAACACCGCCAATGACAGCGCGTTCGCCTATGTGGAAAAAGGCACGGCCCCGGCCGTTCTGATCGGTTGCGTTCGCCAGGCCTTGCGAACACACCTTCAACGGTACGCAACCAGACTGGAGGCAACTGTCGCGAAACGAACATGCGACCTGGAAAAAACGAATCGGGCGCTCAAGCAGGAGATCTTGGAACGTCAGAATGCCCTACGTGCGTTACGTGCGTCAGAATCGCTTTGGCGGTCACTCACCGAAAACTCGCCCGACCATATCATGCAACTTGATCGAAAAGCGAGGATTCAGTTCCAAAACCACGCGATGCCTGGCTGGATCGACGAGGATGCGATTGGCGAATCGGTCTATAAGTTCATTCAGACCAGCGAACGAGCAGCAGTGCGAGAGTGCCTCGACCGTGCGATAGCGACCGGGGCGCCCTGCACTTACGAAACAACGTGTCGGTTGTCGGAGGGAGAGATCCGCTTCTTTGCAGCTCATGTCGCCCCGGTACTCAACGACGACACGATCATAGGCGTGACGGTCTGCAGCCGGGACATCACTGATACCAAACGAACAAACGAAACACTCCGCCAGAGTGAGGAACGGTTCCGGCTGGCATACGAACAGTCGCCGCTCGGCCACCAATCGCTTGATGAATGCGGGCGACTGATCGACGTCAACCCGGCATGGCTCGCCGCACTGGGGTATCCCCGTGATGAGGTCATCGGTCGCTGGTTCGGCGATTTCCTCACACCCGCGTCTCGGCAGCAGTTTCGAGAGGCGTTCACAAAATGCAAGGCGCAAGGAGGAAGACGGGGAGTCGAACTCGAAATGACCCGGAAGGATGGAACACAGATTGTGGCGGAATTCGACGGCAAGATCGTGCGCGATGCACAAGGGGAGTTCCTGCAATCCCATTGCATCATGCACGACATCACCAAACGCAAACAGGGGGAAGCAGCCCTGCGGGCCAGTGAAGCGAGCCTTCGTCGTGCGGAGACAATCGCGGGTTTCGGTAGCTGGGAATGGGACTTGATTGCCGACACACAGACTTGGTCCGATGGTCTTTGCAAGATATTCGGGATCCGGCCCGAGGAGCTTGGTCGCAATTATGCCTCGCTTCTCGAGTTCCTACCTCCCGATGAAATCGAGAAGACACGGTTGCGGATCCGTGAAGCCATCACCGAAAAGGCGTCCCTCGACTACGAACACGATATCATCCGCTCCGACGGTGAAAAACGCGTCCTGCATGCGCGAGTCGACGTCGTTTTCGATGATTGCGGAAAAGCCCTTCGGATGACGGGGACAGCGTGCGACGTCACTGACCGGAAACGAGCGGAACAGGAACTGAGGGTATTCAAGACGATTTCCGACGCTGCCTCCTACGGCGCCGCAATCGCCACTCCCGACGGCGTGCTTACGTATACCAACGAGGCCTTTGCCAAAATGCACCAGTGGCTTCCCGAGCAACTGATCGGCAAACCCCTCTCGATAATCCACAGTGAAGAACAGATGCACCGAGTTCGCGAGCTAAATGATAGGATGTTCCGAGAGGGAAGCGTCACTGCGGAAGAAGTGTGGCACGTTCGAAGAGACGGAACAGTATTCTGCACGCTGATGAATGTCTCGGCCATTAAGGAACACGGGCAGATTGTCTATTTGTCGGCAACAGCGATCGATATCATCGAACGCAAACAAGCGGAGGAGGAGCTTCGAGAATCCAGAAATGCCGCAGAATCCGCGAACCGGGCAAAAAGCGAGTTCCTCGCCAATATGAGCCACGAGCTCCGCACACCAATGACTGCGATCACGGGCTTCACCGAGTTGCTACTGTCGCGAGACCGACCTTCAGAAGAACGACGTGAGTACCTGACGACAATCCAACGCAACGCCCAGAGCCTACTGGCCATTATCAACGACATCCTGGATCTTTCCAAGATCGAAGCGGAAAAACTCCAGCTCCAATGCGTCGATTGGTCTCCGCGGCGAGTGATTGACGAAGTTGACGTGTTGATGCGTGAAAAGGCAGAGGAGAAAGGCCTGAGTCTGGCGGTCGAGTACATTGCTCCGATTCCGCCGTCCATTCGTACGGACCCTGGGCGTCTAAAACAAATCCTGATTAACCTGGTCGGCAACGCAATTAAATTCACGGACGCTGGTGGTGTGCAAATCACTGTGCGGTGGCACACCACGCCACCGAGCGGTTCGCAGATGCAGTTTGACGTGACAGATACCGGTATCGGGATTTGCAGTGAGGCGATAGATGGGCTTTTCGAGCCTTTTTCGCAAGCCGATACCTCATCGACGAGACACTATGGCGGAACCGGCTTGGGACTGAGTATCTCACAGAGGCTGGCAGAGATGCTCGGGGGAGGCATTCAGGTACGAAGTGAACTTGGCCGAGGCACTACGTTTACCTTGACTGTCGATGCCAGACCATCACCAACGATGGGAAAACGCGAGACTCAGCATGTAGCAACGCCGCCGTCGGCAGAGGTTTCACGTGAAATGTTCACTGGGCGCGTGTTGTTGGCTGAGGACACTCCTGACATAACAGTGTTGATTCAACGCACCCTCGAACAAACGGGGCTGTCGCTTGATCTTGCCAAAAACGGCTTGGTGGCCTACGAGAAAGCAATGGCGTCGAAAACCGCCGGCAAGCCGTACGATCTGATTCTGATGGACATCCGCATGCCCACAATGGACGGGTACGAAGCAACACGCCGCCTTCGTGCGAACGGCTGGAAAGGACCTATCGTTGCCTTGACAGCGCATTCGATGCAGGGAGATCGGGAAGCCTGTCTCGAGGCCGTATGTGACGAGCACATCTCCAAACCGGTCACGCAAGCCGCGTTTTTCGACATCCTTGAGCAATACGTGGGGCGAACCGATCAACAGGCCAAGGAGCCGGTCGACCACCGTCAGGCAACGGGTCCGTCAAAGGACGGCCGGCTGTTCGATGGAATCCTCGACGACGACACGGTTGCTCAGCTAGTTGGCGAGTACGCTGAAACGCTCTCCGCTAGGGCAGAGGCTATCCTGAAAGCCCTCGGTACAGGCGATCGTCAACTACTTGCAAATTTGGCGCACGAGCTTAAAGGGGTGGCCGGTATGTACGGATTCTCGCGAATATCGCAACAGGCTCTCGTGCTGATGCAGCTGACAAAAGAGGCTGATGATCTGAGTGACGTAGAGTCGGTTGTGTCCGAGGTGGTCGCCCTGTGCCAGGAAGCGGCGGTGCCCAACCAAGTACAATCCACCCTACCTCCCGAGAGACCAAGTACCAAGTCTGTGGCAGCGTCCACCTCGCCGCAGTGCACAGAGTGCGAGGAAGACGGCCACGAGACCACGGAATGAAGGGGTCCAAGGCAAGCGAGAAAGCGTGCACATCGCAAGAGATCCTAGCCTCCACTTAATTCGTGGCTATCCGACTGATCGTCCCCCACAAGGCGGATAAAAAGAACTAAGCCCCCGGCTCAACCCACGATCGTAACCAGCCTGAACGGCTCTTGACAAACCCCGGCAAAATGCAAGAGTGGTCCATGTAGGCCGAAGGGAAAACGGGTTCTCCCCCGGACGCCTACGTCGTCGGGTAATTCACACCTCAATTAGGGGGTTTTCCCGAGTAGAAAATGACAACGATAACGCTTTCCAAGATCGATCTGATGGAATCGAAGAATCACATTATGTCGAATCCGGCTACCGTCTATATCGTTGATGACGACGAAAACGTAGCCAAGCCGATTGCCCGAGTCGTTGAAGCAATCGGCCTGAAGGCAGCATCTCACCGATCGGCAACGGAGTTTCTGGAGAATTACCAACCCAACGGACCGGCATGCTTGGTGCTGGATATTGTGATGCCAGACATGAGTGGCGTGGTACTGCAGCAACACCTGACAAGCGCGAACATAGAGATTCCCACGATCGTGGTCAGCGCACACGCGGACGTTCGACTTGCAGTGCAAGTGATGAAGAACGGCGCACTCGATTTCCTGGAGAAGCCCTTTCGCATGCAGGAGCTTTGCGAGAGTATTCAAGTCGCGATCCGTTTGGACCGAGAGAACTGGCGTCGGCGCAAGGAGCAGAGAGACGTGACAGGAAGATTCGAGCAATTGAAGCCACCTGAGCGGGAGGTCCTTGAGCGAATCATGGCGGGAAAGACCAACAGTATAATCGGCACCGAGCTTGGCATTAGCGTGCGAACGGTTGAGAACCGACGCGCCCGAATCATGAAGAAGCTTCAGGTTGAGTCGCGGGCAGAGCTGATAGAGCAGGTTACACGAGCAATTCTGCCTCATACGATCTGCGGCGAGACCGGCAAACCGGGCGGGAAAGATACCGTTCCCGAAATCGGACCTGAACCTGTGTAGCGGTCCAGGCACGTCACCAGTTAATGACAGGGCCTGCCCACGTGGAAGGAAACCGAGCTCTCGGACCGGTACCGAACTCTCTTGGCTCGAGAGATTGCGCACACGACACCGGCACGGTCTGTACCTCTCGCATCTGCTTGCAGCACGACTGCAAGGCCAAGGCTCCCGTGCTTCGCTGAACGCTGAAACGGCATCCCTGCGGGCAGGAACAGACCGCACTTGCCGGGCAGCAAACGGTCGCCCTCCTCTTGATCGTGTCCAGACCAACTCGATTCAGCGCCGATACGAAGAAAAAGGGTGCGGCTTGAGTTACCAGGACCACTGGTCTCCCCTGGTCCCTGTCAACGCCGGCAAATCCGCTGCCACCCAACCGCAGCGTCCATCGGCCCCTTAGTTCCGGCCCCACGACCCGTCGCGCAACTTGCGGTTTGGGTTACACCGTTGATTCGGACTCTGCCGGCGGATGACCGCCGCTTGCCGGAATTCTCAACTCGCCCGAGCCTTCGGCGAAAACATGAGCTAGTGTGGTAATACCGCACGTCCGCGTACTTAACCACCATCCCTGACGCCAATATACAGAATACCTGCTGGACTCTCCGTGCTCATTCAACCGGGTGGCCACCCAGGGGAAGAAAGATGTTGACAGCTCGCCCTTTGTCGAACCAGAAAAAACCAACGCTTGAATCGGTCTGCCGACGGATCGACGAGATCTCTACGCTGCCGCACATCGCTTACCGTGTGATGGAGATTGCCAACGACCCGCTTTTGGGAGCGGTCGACTTGAAAGCGGTGGTCGAGTTAGATGCAGCGCTCAGTGCCCGCATTCTGCGTTGCGCAAACTCTTCGGCCCATGCGACGCGGACGCGCATCACAAGCCTCCAGCATGCAATCGCATTCCTTGGGCTGCAACAGGTTCGCAATCTAGCTGTCACAGCCGGAATCAGCGATCTGTTCAAACGGGACAACAGAATCGGCCCCTACTGTCGCTCGCAATTGTGGCGGCACCTGGTGTCGGTTGGAATCTGTGCTCGGCTGATCGCGATGCGTCAGAGGATGAATAACTATGAAGAGGCATTCCTGGCCGGACTGCTGCACGACATCGGCATTGTCTTGGAAGACCAGCACGCCCACGAAGAATTCGTAACAGTGGTTCACTCACTAGACGGCACAAAAACACTTGCAGAAGCCGAGCGGTGCTACCTGGGGTTTGATCACACGACCCTGGGTGAACGAGTAGCAACAAACTGGGGTTTCCCCGAAGCGACCCGCGCATCGATTCGGCATCACCATTCCCCGGCTGGTCACCGAGGTTCGCAAATCGCCATCGTTCGGTGTGTCGAAGTGGCGAATCTCATTTGCACGCTCAAAGGCATTCCTTCGACGGATCTCAAACTGGTCGAGATTCCGCAGTCTTCGCTGGTCGACCTCTCATTGACGCGAGAGGACATCGCGGTTCTGGCCGACGATCTCGATCAGGAGCTCGCAGCGAGTGCTGGTCTGTTCGAGGTTTATGGATAGGGCACAATGCAGAATCTACCATCTGACATGTCTGAATTGCTTGCGGTTGCCACGGTTGCAGACGGTGACATCGGTGACATCGGTTCCACCTTGCAACTATTGGAAGCATGCATACCCTCGATATTGCTGCTGTCAACGGCAGATGGAAGGGTCGTCTTCGCGGACGAATTCAGGGAGGGGGCAGGTTTGGGGATGGCGAAGATGCTCGCAGTGGATCTCGCCCGTGAGTTGGCGACGAAACAGGTGTGCAGTCTGAAGGTGTTGACAGGTGTGGAATCACGCTGGGCGTTTGGAGTCCGTTTGCCACAGTGGGCTGGGTCGGGAGTCGCGGGCTGCGTAGTGCAACACCCCGAGGGGGCAGATCTCGACCTGAGACATGGGGAACCGGCACTGATCGGGTGCGCCGGATTCGGCTGGTCCGCCAGCCAACACAAAGCGCGAGAGCGAGAGCTGCGCACACGAGTGGCTCACCTGCGAGCCGAACACGAGACACTCAAGAACGCACAGGAGCAGGCTTTTGCGGACGCGATCAAGGAACGAGAGAAGCGTCTACAAAGACAACAGCAAGACATGGCTCAACTGGAAGCGATTATGAAACTGGCTGCTGACGGAATTGTCACGGTCAACGAAGAGGGCATCATTCAGTCGTTCAATCAGGCAGCCGGAAGGATCTTCGGTTACGAGCCAGACGAAGTGATCGGCCAGCGTCTGACGATGCTCATGCCACAATCAAGTCACCAACGCCACGACGAGCATCTGGCAAAGTATATAAACAGCGACCAGGCGAGCATCGCCGGCCTATCGCGCGAGGTCATGGGCAGACGCAAGGACGGCACGGTGTTTCCGTTGGAGATTGCCACAAGCAAAGTTCCAACGAACTCGGGCCCCATTCTCACCGGAATCTTCCGGGACATCGCGAACCGTATACGAATGGAGGGTCAGCTGGTCCAAGCGCAAAAAATGGAATCGGTCGGTCAATTGGCGGCCGGAATCGCCCACGAAATTAACACACCCACGCAATACGTTGGCGACAACACCCGATTCCTTGAAGACGTGTTCCTAGACCTGGTTCCTCTGTTGGCCTGCTGCAACACGCTTTGCCAAGCAGTCGAAAAGGGCGGAGTTCCGGAACACCTCGTCACGAGCGTCGCGGAAGCGGCCAAAGAAGCCGACTTGGACTACCTGATCGACGAAATCCCCAAAGCGATCGGTCAGTCGTTGGAAGGGATTGACCAGGTTGCCAAGATAGTTCGTTCCATGAAGGACTTCTCGCACCCCAGTGGGGAAGCCAAGCAGGCGGTCGATTTGAATCGCGCCTTGGACTCGACCTTGACCGTCTGCCGCAACGAGTGGAAATACGTTGCCGAGGCAGTCACGGATTTCGACCCGGACCTGCCGATGGTGACCTGTCTACCAGGCGAATGCAACCAGGTATTCCTCAACCTGCTGATCAATGCAGCGCACGCAATTGGAGACAACCTGGCAAATCAATCGGCCGAAAAGGGGACAATCACAGTGGCAACGCGTCGGGATGGCAACTGGGCCGAAGTCCGAATTGGCGATACTGGAACAGGCATTCCCGAGGAATCGCGATCCAGGATCTTCGATCCCTTTTTTACAACTAAGGAGGTGGGACGAGGGACAGGACAGGGCCTGGCCATCGCACACTCCGTAATCACCGAGAAGCATGAAGGGACTATCAAGTTCGAGACGGAGATCGGTGTCGGAACGACGTTCATTGTTCGACTGCCGATCTCAGGAGGATCATCATCGAAGAAAGGGGCAGAAAGTGAAGAAGCAGATTTTGTTGGTTGATGATGAGCAGCCCGTATTGGATGCACTGCGTCGAATGTTGCGTTCAGAACGCCACGTCTGGGACATCACGTGCGTCAATCGGGGTGAGGCGGCCTGGAAGCTGCTGATGGAAAACCACTTCGATGGCTTGGTATCAGATATCAGGATGCCGGGCATGAGCGGACTGGACCTGCTTGAACGCATCCAGGAGACGGAGAAGACCAAGGGACTGCCGGTCGTCATGCTAACGGGCCTGGCGACGAGAGATGTGAAGAGGAAAGCGCTCGACATGGGAGCCACGGATCTCTTGAATAAGCCGGTGGAACCCGAGGATCTCGTGGCTCGACTTCGGAGCGTACTGCGGCTGAAAACCTACCAGGATGAACTGAAAAGCCACAACGAACTTCTCGAACAGAGGGTTCACGAGCGCACGTCGGACCTGTTTCATGCGAGGTTGGACATCATCTGGCGGCTGGGCAAGACCGCTGAGCACCGGGATGACGCGACAGGAAACCATGTGGTTCGCGTAGGCTGTATCAGCCGACTCGTTGCCGAAGCTCTGGACATGGATCACGATTTTGTGGAGACGTTATTTCTGGCTGCGCCTTTGCATGATATCGGAAAAATCGGCATTCCCGACGCGGTTCTTTTCAAACCGGGCCCGCTGACTTCAAGCGAATGGAAAGTGATGAAGCAACACTGCCAAATCGGTTCGCGAATCCTCCGCGAAAACTGCAAGGCGGAGACGGCATTTCGGAAGTGGCAAGGCCAGAGTGTCCGCGGCGACCACGAAGTCCGAGACAACCCGGTTTTGGAAATGGGCGCATCGATCGCTCTGACACACCATGAGAAATGGGACGGCACAGGCTATCCGCATGGTCTGTCTGGCGAGGAAATCCCGCTGGCATCCTGCATCGTCGCGATAGCCGACGTATTCGATGCCATGACCACGGCTCGACCATACAAGGAACCATTCCCCGACGATGTAGCGTTTGAAATCCTTCGAAACGGAAGGGGCAGTCATTTTGCTCCGGACGTCTACGCCGCCTTCATGAGCACGCTGCCAGAAATCCAATCGATTCGAGAACAGTTTGCCGATGGCGTAATCGTCCCGCAGGAAATGGAGGGCATGGAGCATGAAACGAATCTTGTTTGTTGACGACGAATCCCGAGTACTACAGGGTTTGCGCCGTATGCTTCGCAGCCTCCGCCACGACTGGGATATGGAGTTTGCCGAAAGCGGTCCCGAAGCGCTGAATCGCCTGGCTGACTTGCCATTCGATGTTGTCGTGACGGATATGCGAATGCCTGGCATGGACGGCGCGCAGCTGCTGCGCGAGGTGATGAATAACTTCCCGAGTACTGTGCGGATAATCCTGTCCGGCCAATGCGATCGAGAGGCGGTGTTGAAGTGCGTGAGCCTCGCGCATCAATTTCTTACTAAACCCTGTGACTCTGAAATCCTGAAATCGACGGTCGCTCGAGCATGCCGCTTGCGCGACGCCATGGTCGATCAAGGCTGCAAGCGTGCGATGTCGCATTTGACATCGGTGCCCAGCCATCCGGTCGCCCACACCCGACTGGTCACAGAACTTGAGTCACGCGAACCGTCCATGCAGGCCATCACAGAAATCATCTGTCGGGAAATTGGAATGACAGCCAAGACACTCCAACTGATCAGTTCCAGTTTCTTCGGGACACCGCAACGTGTCTCCAGCCCGGCGCAGGCGATTCAGCTCCTTGGGCTCGACACGATCAAACCGTTGATCCTCACGACGGAGGCATTCGTTCCATTCGATGGCGACACTGCGGAAGGCAGCCAGTTCAAACAGTTGACGAAGGAGAGTCGGAAGCTGGCCGCCGTCGCAAGGGCCGTCGCGGAATTCGAGACAACAGACGACCTGCTGATAGGCGATGCTTTCCTGGCTGGCTTCCTGCGCAACCTCGGTCCCCTTGCCTCGGCCCACTTGCTCACAAAAGAGAACCAACAGCTTTGTTATTCTGAATCGGCGGACAGACGCGTCGATGAAACCTACGCCAATAGCGGGGCCTATCTCCTGGCGCTTTGGGGCCTGCCCGATCCAATCGTCACGGCAATCGCCATGCATCGCAAGCCTAGCCGTTCCTCAGACCGAGCCTTCACACCGTTAACGGCACTACACGTCGCAACGGTCCTCGTGGAAGAAACCGCTGACAATTTCCAGATGGGTGTCGAGGCGTGGGACATCGATTATCTGAAACAAATCGGATGCGTCGACCGCGTGGACCAGTGGCGACAGGTTTACCTGGCGACGGTGCCCGAAGGAGCACTCTCATGAGTGAACAAATTCTCTGTATCGATGACGATCCGAATATCCTCCAGGCCTACCGGAGGGCCTTACGCAAGAGATTCCACATCGAGACGGCCTTAGGCGGGGAAGAGGCACTGGAAGCCGTCGTCGATCGAGGGCCGTACGCAGTCGTCGTCTCGGACATGCGGATGCCTGGCATGAACGGCGTGGAAGTCCTCAAAAAAGTGAGGGAGAAATCCAAGGACACCGTTCGAATGATGTTGACGGGAAATGCCGATCAGCAGACAGCCCTGGAAGCAGTGAACGAGGGCCACATTTTTCGGTTTATTACGAAGCCTTGCCCCCCCGACGTCTTTGCCGATGTACTTGAGGCGGGACTGGCTCAGTATCGATTGATTCGGGCTGAACGCGATCTGCTTTCAAAAACATTCAGCGCCTGTGTCAAGGTGCTGACCGAGGTGCTGTCAACGGTCAGCCCAACAGCATTTGGCAAAGCCTCTCGCGTTCGCCGAACAGTCCGCCAATTGTGCCAGGAACTGGACTTGCATCAATGGCAAATCGAAATCGCGGCAATGCTCTCTCAGATCGGCTGCGTCAGTATTCCGGAACAGATCCTGGCCAAGGCCTTTGACGGCAAGGAGCTCTCGCCCGCCGAACAAGAAATGTTCAAAGCGTATCCGTTGACGGGCCAGCAACTGATCGCACCGATCCCCCGTTTGGAAGAAGTTGCCGACATCGTTGCCTATCAACAACAGACGTTTGATGGCCAGGGGTTCCCTGGCGATGGCCGAAGTGGAAATGAACTCCCTTTGGGAAGCCGACTTCTAAAGGTAGCTCTCGATTTCGATACTCTGATTTCAGCCAATCATAGTAACGAAACCGCCCTGGCCGAGATGAATGACCGCGCAGGATGGTACGATTCGTCCGTGCTTAATGCCCTAAGCAAGATTCTGGCAATCACGAAAATTCAGATTGTTCGTCGAGTAAATGTGTCTGAGTTGGTTGAGGGTGTGACCCTGGCCGAGGACATCAAGACAGTCAATGGAACAATCGTCTGTGCCGGGGGACAAGAAGTAACTCGCTCGGTGCGACTGCGACTGAGGAACTTCGCCACCAACATTGGAATTCAGTCGTCTGTCAAAGTGTTTGTCCCGTCGGATATGGCCGACCGGTTTCCGAAGGAGGACCCCGCTGAGGTCGAAGCGTGAGAACGAACAACAGAGTTCACTAGGCTTGCTTCGGTCACTGCAAGGGTTGGGGACCTACCGTGGCCGTGGGCCTCGTGGGCAGTTGTCGCTTTATCCTTTGGATGCGAGTGTGCGGGAGAAACCGATTGTCGCATATCAGATCAAGTGCCGGTAGATGTGATGGAGATATCATGATGAATCGTCAACGTCCAAAGAAGTACGCGCATTCTTCGGTGGCCATTCTAGCCGTTACTCTCGGCTTGACGTGGACGATGCAAGTGGCGTTAGCATGGTTCTCATACAGCGGTTTTCGAGACGTCAGTTTGCCTCCGCTCCAACGTTCCAAGATCGTGGCGAATAGCTCGCCCCACGTCTCTGCTGACAGCCAACAGGTAAATCGAAACAGTTCTCCATGGAAGACCTCATGCGGCCAGAAAAAGCTGGGCATGACGCGTGGCCTTGCCCAGCGTGTACAGAAACTGACCGAGCTTCAACTCGGAGCCGTATTGCTGGTTACTCCACTCCTGATCCTCGGTTGGGTTTGTACGTTTCATGCCACAAACGTCTGTAGAAGAGAAGCTGCCCGATACTCAGACGAACTGCTAGAACTAAACGAGACGCTGAACCGTAGGGTGAATGAACAAAGTACGGAGCTTCGCACAAAGACCCTTGCGACGGAGGACAATGAACTGGCGTTTCGCCAGTTCGAAGCCCAACATCTCGCCATTTTGAACAACACGACCGATGCGATTATGCTCCTCGCACCTCCCGATGGGGAGTTCATTTCCGGAAACTCCGCAACTATCAGTATGTTTGGCGTTAGAGACGAATCGGAGCTCGTCGCTCTCCGCCCTTGGAATCTGTCGCCAGAATTCCAGCCAGATGGAAGGCGTTCTGAAGCAAAGGCCAAAGAGATGATCCAGACGGCCATGAAGAAGGGCTCGAGCCGTTTTGATTGGAAGCACTCGCGACGCAATGGCGACGAATTCCTTGCAACTGTTTGTCTAACTCGCATTGACATGGATGGCGAAGTGCTTCTCCAAGCCACAGTGAGAGACATTTCCAAGGAACGGCTGGCCGAAAAGACCGTTCGGACCCTCCACCGGGCAGTGGAACAGAGTTCGAGCACGATTGTCATTACCGACAGCTCGGGGAACATCGAATATGCGAACCCACAGTTTGAAGTAACTACGGGCTACTCGGTAGAAGAGGCAGTCGGCAAGAACCCCCGATTTCTCAAGTCGGGCCACCAGACACACGGTTTTTACAAAGAGCTTTGGGAAACGATTTCGTCTGGACAAGTATGGCGAGGTGAATTTCTGAACCAACGAAAAGACGGTACTACTTACTGGGAGTCGGCAGTCATTTCGCCGGTAATATATGCCAAGGGAACTATTGTGCAATACGTTGCCGTAAAAGACGACACAACCGAACGAAAAGAGATCGAAAAGACCGTGCGTCTAATCGAAAAGCGTTTCCGAGACGTCCTGCACGCCAGCAATGAAGCAATCCTGCTGATCGACGGCGAAACATTCGTGGACGTGAATGACGCCGCCGTTCGCATGCTCGGTTACGCCAATCGCAATGACGTCATGATGACACACCCATCGGAACTGTCACCGCCAAAGCAACCTGATGGGCGCGACTCGGGCGAAAAAGCCCGTGAGATGATACAAACTGCTCTTGCCAAGGGCTTTCATCGCTTCGAGTGGACACACCAGAAGATGGATAGGACGCCGTTCCCGGTAGAGGTCTCACTCACTTCGATCTCATACAACGGAAGAACACTGATTCACTGTCTCTGGCGAGACCTCACTGAGCGCAACAACACGCGGCAACAGCAAGAACGATCTCTGAGACAATTGAAGGAGATCAGCCGCCTGCAGGAAACTCTGATATTGCCCGGACGGATCGAAGACAAATGCAGAGAGATTGCGAACACAGCTGTTAAAGTTCTTGACTTGGATTTCTGCCGTATCTGGGTTGCCAGACCGGCCGACCGATGCTCCGACGGGTGTATTCACGCTCAAGCACCTGACGGAGACACTGCCTGCGGCTATCGTCGTGAGTGTTTACACCTGATTTCGAGCGTGGGACGTTATACACATATCAATGGAAACCATCAACGAATGCCACTCAGGTCCAACAAGATCGGCGAAATCGCCAGTGGAAAGGACCGGAAGTGCGTTGATAACCACCTAATGACCGCCCCGTTCGTCGTTGACAAAGCGTGGGCTGAGAACCAGGGGCTGGTCGCCTTCGCTGGCTACAAGCTGCACAACGCGAAGGACCAGTCGCTCGGTGTTCTCGCCGTTTTCTCCAAACATCCGATCAGCGATGAAGACGACGCTTTCTTGACACATCTCGCCGAAACCGCATCTAAGGCAATCCTGGACAGCAACGCGGAACACCAACTACGAGAAGCCAAGAGGCGAGCAGAAGATGCGACACGGGCCAAAAGCTCATTCCTGGCCAACATGAGCCATGAGATTCGAACGCCCATGACTGCCATTTTGGGATATGCCGATCTGCTGGTGGAAAGCGTCGAAACGCCGGACGCCATTGACGCGGCGCAGACGGTCAAACGCAACGGCGAACATCTGCTGCAACTGATCAATGACATCCTCGACATCTCGAAAATCGAAGCGGGGAAGATGAAGTTCGAACGAATCCGCTGGTCGCCGCGACTGGTCGTAACGGACGTGATTTCCCTGTTAAACGTGCGTGCTCAGGCGAAGGGCTTGACCCTTCGTGACGAGTATGATGGTCCACAACCGGAGACCATCATTACGGATCCCACTCGCCTGCAACAGGTCTTAACCAACCTCGTCGGCAACGCCATTAAGTTCACGGAGACGGGAGGTATTCACATCGTAACTCGTCTGATCGACGAAACCGGCAAGGACCCGAAGCTGCAGTTCAGTGTGACCGACACAGGCATCGGAATCGCCAGTGAGAAGATCGACCAAGTGTTCGAGGCGTTCACGCAGGCCGACGGATCAGTCACACGGCATTTTGGCGGTACCGGATTGGGGTTGGCAATCAGCCGGCAAATCGTCAAGAAAATGGGAGGCGAACTGACCGCCACAAGCAGGCCGGGCCAGGGAAGCACGTTTACTTTCAGTGTCGCGATCGGGCCCCTTGATGGGATTCATCTTGTGGAATACGGAACGGAAGACAAGCCGAGCAGAGAGGAACTGGACAAACCGAAGGTTCGCGACAACGTCCCCCTGCGGTGCCGCATACTGCTGGCGGACGATCTTCCAGACAATCGCCGACTGCTTGGAACGATACTGGAGGAAGCCGGCGCAGAAGTGACAATGGTCAAGAATGGCCGCGAGGCCGTGGAGCATGCGTTGGCAAGCCGTGTCACCCAAGAACAAACAAACACCAATTCGGCCGAGGCATTTGACATCATCCTGATGGACATGCAGATGCCGATCCTCGACGGATACGACGCGACACGCCACCTGCGCGACCAACAATACACCGGTCCGATTATCGCTGTGACGGCCCATGCCATGCACGGTGATCGGCAAAAATGCATCGATGCTGGTTGTGACGACTTTGTAACGAAACCTGTTAACCGAGCAGTGCTGCTCGAAACAGTGGCCAAGTGGCTGGCACGACGACAACAGGCGACAACCGCCGCTGGGATTAACTGCTGCAGTCTGGACCCCCGAGCGGAAGTAGATTCCATTCTTGCCCACCAAGTCGTCAAGTGGGCTGAAAACGAATAGACCATGCCGGTTTTGTGGAAAAGGAGATTATCGATGACAAGAGTGCTCATTGTTGACGACTCGCCGGACATCGCCCGGCTCATGGTAAAGGTGGTGGAAGAAAATGGGCACGACGTGGTCACGGCCATTAACGGCCGCCAAGCCCTGGAGGTGGCCGCGTCCGAACACCCCGATGTCATTCTTCTTGATATTATGATGCCCGGAATGAGTGGCATCGACGTTCTGCGCCATTTGAAGGCGAGTGCCGAACTGAAAGCCATTCCGGTCATACTGGTTACTGCGATGAATGATGACACTGACGTCATCGCGGGCCTGGATCAGGGCGCCCAGGATTATGTCACCAAGCCATTCAAGAGGGAAATCCTGGCGGCACGCGTGCGGTCCGCCATTCGCATCAAACAGAACCACGATCAGCTGGTACAACTGAACGAGCGGCTGAAGGCAGAGACCGCCGAGCGAGAGCGCATGCAACGCGAACTGGCCCAGGCGCAAAAGCTCGAGTCAATCGGCCACCTGGCGGCTGGAATTGCCCACGAAATCAATACGCCCGCTCAGTACGTCGGGGACAATATTCGGTTTCTCAAAGAAGTCCTTGCCGACTTCGAAGGACTGCTTAAGAAACTCGATTTGCTGTTGCAGGCCGGTAAGCAAGGCAAGATTACCGACGAGCTACTTGCTGAAGTCGAGGCAGCCGTCCTGGAGGCAGATGTCGATTTCCTGACTGACGAGGTTCCCAAAGCAATTGGGCAGTCGCTTGAGGGCATTGACCGTGTGGCGAATATTGTCCGGGCGATGAAGGAGTTCTCGCATCCCGGCAACGGAGGGAAGCAGGCCATCAATCTGAACCGGGCCATCGAGAGCACCTTGACCGTCTCTCGCAACGAGTGGAAGTATGTTGCGGACCTGGTGACCGACTTCGATCCGGAGCTTCCACCGGTTTCGTGCCTCCCCGGCGATTTCAACCAGGTCATTTTGAATCTGGTGGTCAACGGTGCCCATGCCATTGCCGATGTCATCGGAGAGAACTCAGACAGCAAGGGCACTCTGGCGATTCGAACGCGCCGCGATGAGGACTGGGTGGAAATCCAAGTCGCGGACACCGGCAGTGGAATACCGGAAGACATCCGCGACAACATATTCGATCATTTCTTCACTACCAAGGAGGTGGGGAAGGGAACGGGGCAAGGACTGACGATCGCGCGTTCCATCGTCGTAGAGAAACATGGCGGAACTCTCTCTTTCGAAACTCAGGTTGGACGGGGCACGAAGTTCATCATTCGCTTGCCGATCACCGACGCCTCGGACGTGGATGAGACCCGCGAACCCGAACTTACTGAGGCCTGCTGCTGATACGTTTTTATCCCCCTACCCCGCAGCTCAACTCCATTTTCTTCGTCCACACAGCCTGGAAAGGACTCGAACGATGAATGCCGAAACCCACTCAGAACTGGACTTGGTCGGCTTTCTGCCCGGTCCTCAAAATCTCAATTCACTCACAGTACTTTGTGTTGACGATGACCCAAGTATCTCTGAGGCGTTGGCCCGCGTATTCCACTGCCATGGTATCCGGGTCTTACGTGCATTCCTTGGAATACAAGGCCTTGCGCAGGCCATTTCCCAAAAACCCGATGTGATCATTCTTGATCTGGAAATGCCCAAAGGCCAAGGCACGGAGATTCTAGAGTGTCTGAAACGAAATCCACAGACGGCTGGCATTCCGGTAATCATACTGACCGGAAAAAGTGATCCAGGTTTGAGAAAAAAGCTGAAAAAGAAAGGCGCAACTCAGTTCTTCAACAAGCCAATCCCCTTCGAGGAGTTGCTTGACGAGATCCTCCGTCACACGGCCCCAGTTGGCTCCGCAGAATTCCGTCAATGAGCCTATCGTGTTCGTCTCGAAGATCCGAGGCGAAAAGACAGGAACAACCCCGACATCCAAGCACGACAACTTGGCCCGGCCACCGAGAGACGTTGCAGTGACCATGTGGGGGAGTGGGATGCCCGTCGCAGAGCAGACGGCGGCCCAGGCCTCAGGGTCAATAGTCGAACCCCGCGCGAATCATGATTGTCCCGCCCGTCTCGAAGTCGGGTCTGGACGATCGAAATTCGATGCTCCGGCTGAATACGTAACCGACCTCAATGTGATGCCCGGCTCCACCTGGTCGCTTTCGCTGCAGGCCAA
>JAJSAJ010000026.1 GCA_024274855.1 Planctomycetota bacterium
CGTGCAGGCCTTCCAGTGTAGTGCTGAGTGGCTTTTCAATCAGCAGGTGAAGCTTCTGCTGAGCCAACTGCAGGCCGATTTCGATGTGGTAGTTGGCCGGAACGGCGACCACTGCCGCATCGTAGGTCGAGTCGGCTTGCAATGCGTCGCGCAAACTGGCATATGCGTTCGCGATCGAATAACGTTTCGCTACCTGCTGACGACGAGGGGCGTTCGGTTCACAGATCGAAACAACTGCACGCCCAGTCTGCTGGAAACATCGCACGTGCCGCTGGCCGATCGAGCCAACACCGACAACGAGAATATGAGCTGATTCGGATGCCATTCGCGTACCTCTGAGAATGTGGCTTTGGGGTCACAGAATATCGATACTCTTGACCATTCCGCCGCCGGACGCTTGAGCCGCGAATAAACACCGTTCCGCAGCTTCGATAAACTCGCTCGGTGTATAGCTTCGTCCCGGCATATCAGCCGCAGCCACGCCAATGCTGCACCGGATCGGATAACTCAGCCGATTCGGCTCAACGGACCATGCGGACAAGCAGACGAGCAAGCTTTTTGAAACGGTGATGGCTTGGCGGCGGTCATGGCCTGCAAGAACGATTGCGAAACGCGTATCGGTGGTCCGGATACATGGGCCGGTTTGTTCGCAGTGTTGGCAGATCATCCGTGGGATCGCATCCATCATCTGGGAAACGCGTTCGAGGCCTTGCATCAGCAGTAGCTGCTGGTAGTCTTCGATTTCCAGCAGCAGCACGCTCAAGTCGTGCCGCGTGGCCCGGCATTCAGCCAACGCATTTCGGATCTGTGCCGACAGCGTGATACAGGGCTTGACCGGCCTGTTACCTGGTCGCCTGTCATCATCGGCCGACGGATGCTCTCGGTTTTGTGTTCCTTCCGTTTCTGACACTTGCGACGTCTGCGATCGTGGCTGGATCGAATAATGACCCAGAGCGTCTTCCAGTGCGGCCCGTTTCGTTGCCAATTCGGTCGACTGGCCAGCAAGCATGTCTGAAAGCGAGTCTGTTGCAACCTCGGCCAACTGCTCGTGTGCCTGAGCAATAATGTCGCGGTAACGTTGTTCGTCACGAGCCTGGACCGAAAACACCTCGGCCATTATCTCGACGCGGTCCTGCAATTCGTCGAGCATCGAGTCGATTTGTTTGGACGTGATGTGGCAGTATCGATTTGCCGTCTCCATCAACTCGCCAACAAGGTCCTTGCGGTCATCGACCAGAATCGATGCGATCAGGGTAGCCAGATGAAGGGCCTGTGGCAACATCTGCTGGGCAACGTCGAGGGTCATTAAGAGGTTGGCATTGGGTGGATAGGAAACAGCGCGCACAATCGACTTAGGCAACTGCCAATGCTCCAGCAGGCGAGCACTTAGAATCGTGTGGTCGAAACCCAACGTATCCGTTTCCAGCGTTAGTAAATCAGCCTTCTGCTCCAGACCATGTTGCACGAAATCGATGTACGATGGGCCTAGCTCTCGGACAAGGACCAAAAGACCGATCTCCTGCAGCAGGCCGGCAATGAACGCCTCGTCGCCGCTGGTTTTCCAGCATTCTTCCGCAAGCTGGCGAGCAGCTACGGCCTTGACCAGTGTGAAACGCCAATAGCGTTCGAGCGTCTCGGCCTCGACCGTCGAAAACAATGACTTCGGCAAGCTGAACCCGAGCACCAGCAGTTTCAGCGGCTTGACGCCAAGCAGTGTAAGTGCCTGATTCAAATCGGAAACTTCGCCACTGAGACCAAACAGTGAACTATTGACAACGCGTAGCAACTTGGCCGTCAACGCCGGATCTCGCTGCACACACTGCTTCAATGCCCGAATATCCACTCGTTCGTGACGAGTCAGTTCCAATACCTCCATGGCGACCGCCGGCAACGAGTACAACGTACTCGCATGGTCGACGAATTGTTGGAGAACACTGGTGCTCGAGTCTGCCAGATCGGTCATGCGGTGGGCTTTCATCCGGCCAGGGTGCGCGAAAGGTGGCCATTCGAGAATAAGGTGGGCTGCTTCGTCACCGTCGTGACTGTATGCTAAGGATTCGCCAATCAATAACTGTCGCACTCTTCCGCGTACAGACCCCCATGGGCTTGTCCCATGGGTGAATCAGTCTCGCAGCTAAGGACTGTCGCACTCTTCCGCGTACAGACCCCCATGGGCTTGTCCCATGGGTGAATCAGTCTCGCAGCTAAGGA
>JAJSAJ010000410.1 GCA_024274855.1 Planctomycetota bacterium
AGACTTTGTTGTCCGTTTATTGGTTAAGCACACTCCCATTGGCATTGGGCGGTCGTGGACGGCTATAATACCGTGGATTTGGTGATGCCGCATGACCAGGTCGCGCCGGTTAGGTCGGTCAGTTTAGCCGTGAACGATTTCTGCGGGAACTCGAAAATGCCTACAGCCGAACAGGAACTCAGATCAGGATTGAAGAAAAAAAATGAATTTCTCTCCCACCAGAATTCAAATCAAACCAGTTTCTGGGCCTTTGAAAAAATTACGAGGTAGTCGTGATGCAGACCAAAATAATGCAAAACCCTCTTTTCCGAATGCCCGTATTCGGGATGTTATGGCTGGCCGTTTTAGGGGGGGGCGACCACACAGACCTATGGGCTGGCGGACCAACAGCGGAGACTACGGACAAGGCGGTGGAGATAGTGATCGACGGATCGGTTCGTCGTGAACCGATCTCGCCTTTGATCTATTCGCAGTTTATCGAGCATCTCGGCCGCTGCATTTACGGTGGGATCTGGGCCGAAATGTTGGAGGATCGTAAGTTTCTGGAACCGGTTGGCGGCGACGCGTCTGTCTGGAAAACCGTTGCCGGAAAAGGACGTGTGGATATGGAAACGAACGATCCCTTTGTCGGCAAGCAGTCGCCCAGGATGTCGGCCGGTGTTACCGAGCGATCTGGGATTCTCCAAGGTGGACTTGGGTTGGAACAAGAGCAAAGCTATTCGGGTTATATTTGGCTTAAGGTTGTGTCCGGAAATCCGGTCGTTCAAGTTCGCCTGATTTGGGGAGAGGAGATCGGCGACCGGACGGAATTGCAGTTTGGCGATCTGGCAACCGACTTCGGCAAGTATCCCTTAGTCTTTACGTCGGGCAAGGATACTGACCAGGGACGGATTGAAGTCACCGTGCGGGGCGGCAGTTGTGTGATTGGTACGATCTCTTTGATGCCGGCGGACAATGTCCAGGGCATGCGAGTGGACACGCTGCGGTTGCTCAAAGAGCTCGGCGCGCCCCTGTATCGATGGCCGGGCGGCAATTTTGTGAGTGGCTATGACTGGCGAGACGGTATCGGAGACCGCGACCATCGGCCACCTCGGCGGAATCCTGCATGGAAAGGGATCGAGCACAATGACTTCGGACTGGACGAGTTTATTGTGTTTTGCCGAGCGGTTGATGCCGAACCATTGATCGTGGTCAATACCGGTTTTGGCGGTGCGTATTCCGCTGCACAAGAGGTCGAATACGCAAACGGCGATACGGAATCGATCGGCGGAGGATGGCGGGCGAAGAACGGACACTCCGACCCCTATCATGTGAAATGGTGGGGAGTTGGCAATGAAATGTACGGGCGTTGGCAGTTGGGCCATACCGCTTTGCGTTTCTACACGCGCAAGCATAACCTGGTCGTCGATGCGATGCGGCAAGTCGATCCATCCATCCAAGTCGTCGGTGTTGGCGCATTGGGCAATCGTGATCCCCACGATCCAGATGAAAAACGCGGATGGACGCGCGGAATGCTTGAGCAATGTGCGGATCGGATGGACCTTATTTCAGAACACTTTTACTGTGGAACCCGTAAAAACTTGCTCGAACATATTCGTCAGATCCCCGATCAAATCCGGGCGAAGGCAGAAGGGCATCGCAAGCTTCGCGAAGAGCTGCCCCAATTGAAAGACAAAGATATTCGGATCGCGATGGACGAATGGAACTATTGGCATCGGCCCTATGTCTATGGCGACTTGGGCTGCATTTACCGATTACGCGATGCGATGGGTATCGCCGCGGGGATTCACGAGTTCGCTCGGAACACCGATGTCATTGCGGCCGCGAATTACGCGCAGACGGTCAATGTGATCGGCTGTATCAAGACAACGAAAACGGACGCGGCGTTCGCTACGACCGGGCTGGTGCTGAAACTGTATCGGCATCGATTCGGCAGTATTCCTATCCGGATTCGTGGCACCGATCCGACCACCGGAATCGATGTGGTGGCCGCGCTGACCAAAGACGGCAAGAATCTGACGATCGGCGTCGTGAACCCGCTTGCCAACGCTCAGACACTTCGGGTCCGATGCCAGGACCTTCATCCACAACCCGAGGGCATCGTGTGGGAGATTACCGGCGAGGACCCGAATGCTTTCAATGAGCCGGGAAAGCCGCCTGCTGTCGAAATCAAACAGCGAGCCATTCAGTTCGGTGGCCAATTAGAAATAGGACCGTTCAGTATCAGTGTTTTTCAAATCCCTCTTAGGGCTCAATAGCCCCGTAGCGATTACCGAGCCTGGAGGTCCCCCTGGAAACACGGTCTGGCTGGAGTTTGAGCCATTTTTCATGGACTTACTGAATGTCTTGCCATCGACTTTGCCATCCCAAATCGCGGCACCCTATCGCACCTTCAACGGCTTGGTTTGGGGGATTGTCATCGGTTCTCTCTTGAGGTTCCGTGAAGCGGAAAAGACCGTTTCGCACTACTCGGTGGGGGCTGTTTGCATGAATTGTGGCGCGGTAACTCCCATCGACACGTAAATGCTCATAAGGCCCTCGACAGACATATTGGCCGGGTGGATTGCGGCGACTGGAACGAACATCAATGCGCCTCCGAAAGGAACGGGGGCGGTAGGAATCATGACGATTTGATAGTCGAGGTCACCGATCCGAAACTTCTGGGGTGAGACCAGAAGTGCCAGAATGCCAGCCCCCCCTTCGCTGCCGAAGAGACAGAATACGACGCTCATGCCCTCAATATCTGCCTGGTCTTGCTTGTCCAACATCGAAACCAATTGTCTCGATGTCTTGTAGATGCTGCCGATCAAGGGGAGGCGATTGACCACTGAATCGACCACTCTCTGCATCAGGCGGCGAGCTCCCGTTTCGATCGCGACACCCAACAAGAAGATTACGCCCAACACAAAAAGCCAACCGAAAATGTAGGCCAGCGTTTGATTGTTGTTGAACTGAAGGCCCAGTTTGCGAACCCCCACGCCAATCGTTGTCTGAGGGCCGATGTAAGTCTGCAAGAATCCTGTAACCCAAATGACGATTGCGACGGTGACAACCAATGGCAGAATTGCAAAAACCCCAGCCAAAAAATACCGCAACAACTTTTTCCCGGCTGGTAGAAACGGGTTTTCCATGCAAAAGAACTCCTTCTGTCATCTTAAGGCGTGCTGTACCCACAACTCCAAGTAGGCCTTCGTCAAGGAATTGGGCCGATCGCGTTGCCGTCGGCCGGTTGGATCATGTTGCGCAGCGGCTGGCTATCAACGCCGGCTGATAACGCGTGGACGCTGCCGTCGGCGAATATGACGTTGGCAACCCCCGGATGGTTACTGCTGATCGAATTAGCGCCGGCATTGATGGCAAACTGCATCGTGCTGAAGTTCAGGTCCACGTCGGGTTGCGTCCAGGGCACAGGCGTGGCCGTTTCGACAACGGCGATCGTATTGGCCGTGCCGTCCGTGATATTTCTAAATGCGATCCCTTTGTTGGGCGAAAAGAGTGTTTGCGGAAACTTCTTCGGGTCGCCGATGATCACCACATAGTTGGTTTCATTGCCTGTCCCGACTTGTGGAGACGAGGGACAGCGAAAAACGGCAGGCATCTGCGAGGCGACGGCCATGTTGTTCGGGCTGTCCCAGGGCTCATTGAAATCATATTGGTCATACAACGCATTTCCTTCGACAAATGGCAATATCATGACTCGCCAGCTATGCATTGGCTTGCCATTCTTGTCAGCGATGTAGGCCGGCGGAAAGCATTTGTGTACATCGTGGTAATTGTGAAGGGCCAAGCCAATCTGCTTCAAGTTGTTTGAGCATTGCATGCGCCGAGCGGCCTCGCGCGCCGCTTGGACTGCGGGCAGCAGTAGAGCGACTAACAAGCCCGGTCCAATGCAAAGACACATTACGCCCAACACAATCAAGACGACCATCGTCGAACTGCTGCCACCCGAGGACGGCGCTGAACTGACCGGAGCACCCAATGGTTTCGCGCCGGGATCCAGGCTGAAGGAGGTGTCGGGGATTGTAATAGTCTGGCCACAGCTGGCGCACGGGCCGGACGTGCCCGCATATTGGTCAGCAACCGTTGTCTGGCTTCCACAGTGTGGACATGTGAATGGAATCGGCATAGCTTGCGAGCCTCCCGGACCAAGATTGAAGAATGGGACGTTCACTGCCAACGAAGGCGCGAAATGCAGACCAAAGGAGGCTGCGATTCGGCTCGGAACGCCGTCGCGGCTCCAGTTGCAAACGCTGCTTCCCCGCTGACTGCTGGAAGCCGGCCACAATGCGACAAGGGCCACACGTTTGACAGGATCGCCGACGGCCAGCATGGCACAGAACCAGTATGCCGTTATTGCACGTGGAAGACAACAGTCGCATGGAAAAGAAAGGGCCGCCTGCTATTCGAGCGATACATCCTGAACTCGCTCCTTTTCGGGGGAAATCCCCGGCTCGATCGCCGGCGCGTCGTCCAGGACAGCAGACGGGTTCAAAATCACCACTTCGTTCTCCGACAAACCTCGCGTGATTTCGATCATTTTGTCGTTCGTGCGACCGACCTCCACGATACGTTTTGTCGGAGTTCCGGCGTCAACGACGTAGCACCAAATCTCCGAACCTCGCTGGATCAGCCCCTGGACCGGGATACAGATCGTGTCAATCAGTCGAGCGACATGCATCTCAGCCACCGCGGTCATGCCTGGCTTCAGCTGATCGACTTCGCCGTCAATGGTCAGAATCGTCTGATACACCTTGGTATTCGAGGCGAGCCAGCCACCGGGATCGGGCAGCACGGCAACCGAAGTCACCTTGCCCGAGTAAGTTCGCTCGGGGAATGCATCGACGCGGATCGTGGCCTTCAAACCGGTCTTGATGCGATTGACAACCGATTCGTGGACCGCCGTCTTCACCTGCATGTGTTTCAAATCGGGTAACGTCATCAGGCGTTGCCGGTCTCGGACCGCCTCACCTTCGGCGATCGTCGACGAGCTTCCCCACCGACTGCTTGCCACGGCGTATGCGACCATACCCTCGGCAGGGGCGTAAATCTTGCATTTCTCGAGCTGATCGCGGTAGCGCGCCAGGCGCTCCTCTTCTCGAGCCAGTTGCCGATCAGCTGAGTCCTTAGCCGACTTGGCCTGTATCAAAAGGGCTTCATTGTCGTGCCCGACCTGGACCAAGTGCCGTTCCGCCGATTCGAGCGCGCCTTGCAGCTTCTTTTTGGTCCGAACATAGGTGTACTTAACCAGTTCTTTGCGCCGAGCTATCTCGCGGTTCAGAGCTGTCTCGGCCCGCAATGCCTTCAGTTCCGCTTGGGCCAAGTCCCCTTTACTCTTGTAGCCTAACTCGGCCAGATGCTTCGCCGCATTGCGGTTGGTTGTGTCTATTTCCTTCTCTGCCTCGCGTCTCTGGATCGCGAGTTCGATGTCTTGCAATGCGATTTGAAACGTCCCGCCGTGCTCATCTTCATACTGCTGGAGAGCCAGTTTGGCCAATTGAACATCGATATTTGCTTTATCGAGCAACGTCTTGTTCCGCGACACGCGATTCTTATAGAGAACGGTGGCTCGAATCTGCCAGGATCGAGCGCGATCGGTCGCCAGCACCTGCTTGTCCAGACGTTCAAGATGAGACGATGTGTCCAGTTCGACCAGCAAGTCCCCCTTCTTGACTTCTGAGCCGTTCGGAATCAGCCACAAAACCGGGGTTCCCGCAACGCCGTCACCGTGCACATCATCCACCTCACAAAGCACGGCTGCGTCGTTCTGGCTCTCCAGCGAGCCGCGTTCCGTCACCGTGATCGGTAAGTCGCGCTTCTGTACCGTGTGGTAGATGAATGCGGAATCACGTGCTTCCGGTTTCGCCGAGAAGCTGGACAACGCCGCTATGATCGAAAGCGCCGCAATCGCAGACACACCGGCAACGGCGGTCCTTTTTCGAAATCGTTTTTTCGACTTCGAGGCACCTCTCCTCTGGCGGGAGCTCGCGGTGTTCCCACCACGCTGCGTGACCGTCTCGTCCAAGACCGTCATATCGGTTGCCGAGGAAGATATACTCATTAGGCTGGCTAGCTTCCTATCGTGCAAATTGTTCACGCGTGCCGTGGGGAACGCACGTCTTGGCAGGTCTGATTTCGATGGGAAACGGGTTCACATCAGGTCACTGAAAGTACTTTCATGCTAACCGATGGATGCCTGCTCGGCAAGCGTTTCCGTTGCTGCCCCCTTTTGTCAGGACTCGTTTGTGTACGACGTGCGGCCTTTCCACGCTCCATTGGTAAAATCGGGAATCTCAACCGGAACGCCGCCCCCCGCAATCGATTTTGCCGAAAGCGGGATGATCGAACTCCATGCTGCCGCATCAAAAACATCCACTCGGGGTGGCTTTGCCGTTCGTACCGCCCGTAAAAACTCGTGGATGACAAAGAAATCCCCTCCAGAGTGCCCGGACCCCGCAGCTCTCTTCCCCTGCGTTTTCCAGAGCGGGTGGCGGAACTCCTCGGCGTACGTAGCGAGCGGCTCCCATTTTTCCGACTTCGAGCGGCCATCGATCCAGATACCGTCTATTCGCGACTCGTAGGCGGCTGTTGTGCCTTGCAGTGAGTAGTACGTTGTCGACGGAACGGGACGCGCGGATGTGAGGTCGTAACGCAAATCGATTACCCGCCCCTTGGCCGTTTGGATTAATACGGATGTTGAATCGCCTGTCTTGAACGTTGTTTTTCGCAGTGGATCATCCGCCTTGAAATGCGAGGCCAGATAGTGATCCAGACCGGCATGTCGGGTCTGACGGGCAACCAGTGATACCATGCGATCACCGCGGTTGATCCCCAACCAGTGGGCAACCGGCCCGAGCGAGTGGGTCGGATACAAGTTGCCGGCGTAATCGCGAATCATCTCCCCTCGCCATGTCAGGCCGCCCGCAGCGTCGAACATCAGTCCGCGACAGTCATGCACGTAGCCGCACTCCGCGAATGTGAGGTCACCGAAGAGCCCTTGTTCGACCATATTCTGCAGCGCCAGAATATTCGGCCAGTAGCAGCAGTTTTCCGCCAACATGTACGTCTTCTTCGAGTCGCGGGTCGCGTGCACCATTTCCCAGCATTCGTCTAGTTCCATGGCCGCCGCAACCTCGCTCAATACATGCTTGCCGGCCTGCAACGCATCGGTGGACATGACGCCGTGAAGCTGCATCGGCGTGGCGATGATGACAGCATCCAGATCGTCACGTGTGAGCATGCGTTGATAATCCTTGGGGCCGCGGTCATACCCTTCCGGCCGCTTGCCACCAGCCGACTCGACTAGCTTCAATGCACGATCCAAGTGCGCCGGCTTGATGTCACAGATCGCTCGTATTTCAGTAGGCTCGGCCAGCACCAGACGCAGCAGATGTGTGCCACGATTTCCAACGCCGATCATGCCGATTCGAAGCCTTGGCGGGATGTTGTTCTCCGCGGCATGGACCATCAAGCTGCCCGCGACCGACGCGACAGCACTAGCCTTAAGGAACCTGCGACGG
>JAJSAJ010000411.1 GCA_024274855.1 Planctomycetota bacterium
CACGGACAATTGCCTCGTACCGTAGCATGTCAATGTGAAGAAAAGATGAAGAATCGATGAGGATCTGGAGATGATTGGATATTCGGGTCGGCGCAGCGGGTTCAGGTGGGCAAGCCTTGCTGTTCGGAAGCCGATGCCAGTGGCAGAAACACTCGGAACGTGCTTCCTGTTCCGGGAGAACTTTCCAGGGTCACTCGGCCTCCGTGCACGAGTGCAATGTGCTTGACAATCGAGAGGCCGAGGCCGGTGCCACCGAGTTCTCGAGAACGCGCTTTGTCGACACGATAGAATCGTTCGAAAACACGGTCCTGATCCTGGACGCAGATTCCGATGCCCGTGTCCTGAACGTCAATAATAGCCATGCCGTCCTGCCGCTTGGCTCGCAGCCAGACTCGACCCTTGCATGTTGTGTACTTGATCGCGTTGTCGAGCAGATTCGTGATGATTTGCCCCACCGCTTCCTCGTCCCCCAGAACCTCGATTGGCAAGGCAGGTACCTTTGTTTCGAGGGTGATTCCGCGTTCTTCCGCCATTGGCAAGAGGGCTTTGGCCGAGTCGAGGCAGACATGCCGAAGATCGAATCCGATCTGCTCGACGTTTCTGCCTTCGGACTCCAGTCGCGACAGAGTCAGGAGATCTGTCACGAGGGACGAAAGACGCACCGACTGATCCCTGATTTTATCCAGGAACCGATCTCGCTTGGATGCGGGCAATTCCTTGTCATCGATCAACGTTTCGACTAGGGCGCGAATTGCTGTAATCGGTGTTTTGAGTTCATGAGATGCACTGGCCACGAAGTCTCGCCGAACCATTTCCAGTCGATGTAATTCCGATGTGTCATGCAGAACGACCACTGCGCCAACAATGGCTCCTTGGCCGTCATGCAGTGGAGATCCATGGATCTCGACGCTTTGATCTCTCGCTGAGTTCGCCAGTTCCATGTCTTTTTGGAGCGTGTTTCCATCACCTAATGCATCTCTGAGCATTTGGCAGAGTTCCTGAAAACGTGTGATCTCCCAGATCGGCTTACCGATCGCCTCTTCGGGTACGATGCCCAGCAGCCTTCCTGCCGCTTCATTCATGTGTACGACTCGCTCATCTTTGCCAATAGCGATAACTCCATCCACCATCCCCGACAGAATGGCCGCTAGTTTGTTTCGATCGGTGTCGATCTCTTTCAGGCGGTCACGGCAGCTTGCCGCGAGCCGATTGAGTCCCTTTGCAAGTGTTCCAATTTCATCTTGCCTCGTCGCCGGCAGTCGCTGGTCGTAGTTGCCGTCAGACATGGACTCGGCAACTCGTGTCATCGACACAATCGGCCTGATGAAGTGTCTTGCGGCAAAGAGTCCCAGCAACAAGGCTGCGACCGCCACCAATCCCGCTCCTTTGAGAACGGCAATGCGAACGTCATTCACACGTTTGTCAATTTCGGCCAGAGAGAGCGAGGTTCGAGCATATCCGACGATATGTCGCTCGTGTTGCACTGGCAGTGCAAGGTACATTCTCTTTTCGCCCAGTGTATCACTGAAACGAGTGGCCGTTCCCCGGCCCAGGGTCCGAGCCGCAACGACTTCAGGACGCGTTCCATGGTTATCCATTCCGGCAGGATTCGTGGACGAATCCGCAATCACCGTGCCATCAATGTTGATAACCGTAAGACGCGTTTCAATCTTCCGACCAAGCTTACCAATGCGATCCTGAAATGCCGTGTCGGGAAGCTGCTGAAAGTGTCCAATGGAGAGATTGCGGAGAAGGACTGCGCGGACTTCAAGGGATTGCCTAATGTCCGCTCGTGTTTGACGCTCGATCCGCTGGCTGATCAATACGCTGAAAACCAGCGTGCAGATGATGATCAGGGCCGAATAGCCCGCATAGAGTTTCCAGAGTAGGTGAGAGCGAAGCATGTGTCTTACTCCCTCTCATCCTGGAAACGGTATCCGACCCCTCGAATTGTCTCGATCAAGTTACGGTGTTCACCGAGTTTCTTTCGTACGGCTCGAATGTGGACGTCAATATTGCGGTCGAGGATATAGGTCGAGTCCCCAATTGCGCGGCTCAGAAGATGATCACGTGTGAATACTCGACCAGGATGCAAAGCGAGAAAATGAAGCAACCGCATTTCCGTTGCCGTGAAGGTGACAGGCTCGCCGTCCACGTGAACCTCATGCCGTCCGACATCAATCACCACGTTATCCCTCGCAATTCGCTCGTGACGGCTTGGCTCATCCTTCAATGGGCCTCGCCGTAAGACAGCCTTGATTCTCGCGATCAACTCCTTTGGGCTGAATGGCTTCGTGACGTAGTCGTCCGCGCCAATGCCGAGTCCCAGGACGATATCGCTCTCTTCTCCCTTCGCCGTGACCATGATTACCGGTATGGACCGTGTTGGCGGATCGGCTTTGAGTTGCCGGCAAACTTAAATCCCGTCGAGGCCGGGCAACATAAGATCCAGGACAACGAGGTCCGGGGATTGTTCCTGGACCAGTTTCAAGCCTTTCTCGCCATCCGCGGAAGAGCGAACTCGGTATCCTTCCCGAGCGAGGTTGTGTTCCGTGACCTCGCGGATGTCGGTTTCATCCTCGATAACCACAATGGTCTGATTTGTTCCTGGCACGGTGTCGCTCCAAACACGAACGTACATCTTCTTCGAGAAATGATACGCAACTATTGTAAAGGGGAGATGAAGTCAGCGTAAAAGTTGCCGGCCTGGTCACGTGATTGGACTGGTTGTCATCCAGGCCGCTTCCCCCGATGGCCTTCGTCTTGAAGACATCGCTTTCATTGGGCCGTGTGCGGGAGCCTTTCCGGCATCGTTCGTCCACTTTGAGTGGGGCTTCGGATTCACTTCGCCCCGCCATTCCACAATAGATTCTTCTGGACGTCACGTCGATATGGCATGATCTCGCAGAGACGTGAATTGTCGTGTCTACACGATCCCTTCATGGCAATATGGCTATCTCTTCACCGAAACATCACGTGAAAAAAACCTCCTGTTTATTCGTTCTTCATGTCGGCCCGCCATGATTCACGGCAACGAATGGATCGGTTATTCGAGCACAGGATTACGAGCCTCTTTGAAGGCTCAAAGGAATTGAGGAGGCGCGATATGAACGAAGAAAGTAAGTTTCTGGAGATCACCGCACGGACTCGAAAGGGCTTTACGCTGGTGGAGTTGCTGGTCGTGATTGCAATCATTGGCGCGCTGACAGCCTTGACGCTTCCGGCCCTCAGTGCGGCGCGTGAGGCAAGTCGCTCGGTCACATGTGCGAATAATCTTCGCCAGTTTGGGATCGTCATGATGACACGAGCATCTCGAAACGGCAGTTTCGCATCGGGTGCCTTTGATTGGCAGAACGACGGATGTGTTACAGAAGTAGGGTGGGTAGCGGATTGTGTTCGTGCGGAAGTGCCGGTTGGCAGTATGTTGTGTCCTTCCAATCCGAATCAGGTTAGTGAGGTCATGAATCAGTTGCTTAGCCTGGATCCTGGCGGATTTGACTCTTGTGTCAACCGCTTGGGCAGCCTCCCCAGAACGCTGCCGGACGGCACGCTGTCTGCCAATCCATGCCGAAGGATCGCACTTGACCCGGCTCTGGCACCGAACTCCAAACAACGCCGAATGGTTGTCGAGCAACAGGTTTTCGAGGAAGGGTTCAACACGAACTTCACGGCCAATTGGCTGCTTGTTCGTAGCGAACCGCTGTTGGATAGCAGTGGGAACGTGGCATCAACTCGCCGTGGCTGCGGCGCGTCTCTCGCAGCTCGTTACAGTTCGTTTGGACCACTCACACTTGCAGAACTCGGCTCAGCTCACGCGCCAAGCAGCGCAATTCCCTTATTGAGTGATGGGCGTGCTGCCGGTTCGCTGCTTATGCAAATCGGACCAAATGTAGCTGGGGCGATGACAGTGGCCTCAACAACCGCGGGCCCGCGTTTGAAGGCCAACGTCCTGGCGGCGCCATCGTTTGCGTCGGGAACACCAAGGAGTGGTGCCAACGGCTGGTGGGCCGTCTGGAATAAGCAAGTCCTTCAAGACTATCGTGCTTTTGCTCCCGTTCATCGGGGTAGCTGCAATATCCTGTTCGCCGACGGACATGTCCGATCGATTCCAGATGGGAATGATGATGGCGTTTTGAACAATGGGTTTGCGCCTGTTGCTGGAAGTGGTTTTACCTCAATGGACATTGAAATGGCTCCGGTAGACATCATGAGCCACTATTCAATCCGAGCGCGACGGTGGAACAACTGACTCGAATCTGATGGGAAAGCTCGAAACTCGATCGAAACGCGAAAGGAGGCACGCCAACAGGAAGAGGAAGACGAAATAGCAACCTGCCGTATCACCTGGGTGCCACTGTGGAGTGGTCGAAACAGGTACCGCACGACAGCAGTTTTGCGACTGTTTCCAAATGGTGAATGGGAGCTGCCGTGCGGAAGACTTCGGGAGCCTGAAACGGCTTGCGAGGCTGTCGCCGGCCGTCCGGCAATGTTAATCAAGACACCAGTTGAAGCGATGCGTGCCTTGTTCGTGTCGCGACGTTGGTGCAACGGCCGGTACGGCCCGTCGCTGGTCAGCCGGCCGACGTTGGAATGGATGATCTCGAATATTCTTTGTTTGCGGGTGCGTTCCCGCGGGAGAACCTAAATGAAAAAGAGACAATGTGGTTTCACTTTGATCGAGTTGCTTGTCGTGATCGGCATCATCGGCCTGCTCGCTGCGCTGTTGATGCCCGCTATATCCCGAGCCAGGGAAGCGGCACGGCGCAGTCAATGCCAGAATAATCTGCGCCAGATAGGAATTGGATTGCACACCTTCGCCGATTCGGACCCTCAAGGCCGGCTCTGTACGGGGGCCAGTGACTTCAGACGTGATGGGTGCATGGATACCTACGGCTGGGTGGCCGATATTGTGAATCAGAACTCCGGCGACGTGGCCGGCATGATGTGTCCTTCGAACCCACTTCGAGGATCGGAGAAAATCAATGATCTTTTGGGCAAGAGTACCACGGACAATAAGGATGGGGCCCCCTTGGCCCGTCTGAGTGCCGGGGTCTGCGGATCGCGGACCTGGGCCGGCATGTCCGGGAGTGGGACAGGAGGGACCTTTGCGAACACTGACATTAACACGGAAGAGCGTGCTGCTCTGGTTGCGCGCGCGTTCGTGGATAAGGGCTACAATACGAACTTTGCCGCTAGTTGGTATCTGGTTCGAAGTGTTCCCAAGTTCGCGCTCGATGGGTCTGGGAGTGTCTCATCTGTCGGGACTGCCGGCAACCAGGGCCTTAAAGGACTCAGCACAACCATGGGGCCACTAAAACGCCGCGTTTTGGAAACCGGACCGGTGGTCACATCCAATATTCCCTTGCTTGGGGATGCGGCTCCCGGCGATGTCGATGAAGCGATTCTGTCACGGACAATTGCATTCGGACCGGCACTTCCGTCCGATTCCGCCGATCCGTTTGCGAACGGCAAGACCGATACACATCAGTTCATCGAGCAAGGTGAGCTGCTTTCCGAAGCTTTCAATGACGGCCCCGCTTTTTTCAACTCCAGCAATAACAGCATCGATCTGATCGGCCAACTCGTTCCACTCGGTACTCAAATTGCATGTGAAGTTGCCGGCAGTTGTCCCGCACCGACAAGTGCATCGGGTACGTATCTTCAGGATACGCGCGACTGGTACGCCGTGCATGGCGGTGGCAAGAAGGCCGCCTGTAACATCTTGATGGCCGATGGCAGCGTTCAAGTATTCCATGACCTGAACAATGATAAGTTCCTCAATCCCGGGTTCCAGATTCTAACCGGCCTGACGGAAGCACAGTACAGGGGGATTGGATATCGGGATTCCACGATCGAACTGTCGCCAGCCCGTATCTTCAGTGGGCTATTCCTGATCAATATGCAGAAGAACGTACCGTTTGAGTGACCTGACGCAGGGTGACAGCCGAGTCGCGACAGGAAACTCGGCCATCGGCGCGTCTTCGCCTTGGGTGGATGCGAGGACTTTGACCCTCGCATCCATCTTTCCTCGTTCTCCCGGAAAACACCATGTTTAATATCCTGACTACTTTGCTCCGCGTTCTCGCCATTATCACGGCCGGCTTGGTCGTGTTGTCCCTGCCCTCGTGTTCCGATTCCACCGAAATCTACACTGTTGAAACGAGGGTGACGGCCACCGGCGCGGTGCTCAAACGTCCTAAAGTCGTAATGCGCCGGCAGTTGCTGCGGGCCGCCGCCGCGCCGGGACCTAGAGCCTCGCTCTCTTGCCCGGTCCACGATTTCGGCCAAATGGACCCGCTGACGCAAGGAACGCACGCTTTTGTTATTGAAAATACAGGCGATGCGGTTCTTGAACTTCGACAAGGTCCCACGACCTGCAAGTGTACGCTAAGCAAACTTGAGCGAACCGTGCTTGAGCCGGGTGAGTCCGCAAAAGCGATTGTGACTTGGAATTCGGGCCGAAATGCACACTATCGTCATCAGGCGACCATCTTCACCAACGATCCGAGGAACCAGGCGATTACACTGACCATCCAAGGACGTGTCCGAGTACTTCTAGGTTGTGAACCTGCTGAACTGGTGTTTTCTCGGATTGCTCCCGGCCAGATGCGGGAGGCGACAACCATTGTCTATTCCCAAAACTGGAATGCGATGAAACTGACTTCGGTTCACGCAGCCATGCGAGGGTGGAATTGGCATGTCGAATCGGCTTCGGACCGCGCGCTTGACTCGCTACGCGCGAAATGCGGCTATCGTCTGACCGTCTCGTCACCCAAGGGCATTCAACCGGGCTATTTCATGACGTCTGTATCGCTCGAAGCCGAGCAACTGAATGCTCCAGAAGGAGAGCGGCCTGAAACGGGCCGGTGCGAGCTGGCGGTCTCTGGCAAGGCACTGCGGCGGCTGTCCGTTTCCGGGCCGGCCATCGATGCGACGGGAAAGGTGAGCTTTGGCTGTGTGACCAAAGGGAAGGGAGCTCGTGTCCGCTTGCTGATGAAGATACGGGACGACTTGAAAACACTTGCAGTCCGCCATGTTCAATGTGCCCCAGCGTTCCTGAAGGTCCTTGTCGAACCCTACAAAAAGAATGGGGCCAAGATAGGCCTGTACCAGCTGTTGATAGATGTTCCCAAGGACGCGCCAACGTTCTATTTGCCTCCGAATGAACTTGGCAACATACAGATCACGTTCGATCATCCTCGCGTGAAACAGTTGACGTTGAAGGTCGATCTGGAGGTCATGACGCCAAGTTCACCGGTACGCCTCCATGGGCAATGACTGCCTGAGGAGTAACGGACCTTGCGATGCATCGATCGCGGTTTCAATACGCCACGACCCGCAGTTTGCCTTGGCGGGGGCCCTCACGTCGCTCATGAAAGAAAAGACTCATGTCTGATAGGATCAACGGTCGAGTTGCAAGCCGGGACCATGCGAGGAAACGGCATCATGCGTTGGGAGGTTATCCCAGGCAGCCTCAAGGGGAGCAGGTATCGGATTCGACGGCAAATGACTCGGTGTCGGTTGTAGTGTGCGGCCGATGTGGTGTTTCCAATACGGCCACACGGAAGTTCTGCCAGGAATGTGGAGCGGGGCTGTGGGAAAACTGCCCAACTTGTTCGACCGATTGCCCAGCCGCTGATTCCTTTTGCGGCAACTGTGGCGAGGATCTGGCCGCTGCTGAACGCTTATTGGTTCAAGAGAGCCAAGAACAGTTATCCGCGATCGAGGAGATGAGTCGAAAAGGTGAACTAGAAATCGCAATACAGAAACTGCGTGCCCTGACAAATGAACAGACGCATCCGTGCCTGGAATCTACTCGTACCAAAGCCAAGAAACTGCTCAAACAGATTGTCGCGGAGAGAGACCATATGGTTCAGCACGCTGCCGACGCGATGGAACGTGCCAAGGAGCTGTGTGATCGTAAAGAGTACACATGTGCCGTTGGTACGTTGGAAGAGATTCCCAAGCCGTTTCGTGATACCCATATTCGGTCGTTGCTGGTCGACACTCGAAAGAAAACAGAGAGGATTCAGGAACTCAAGAATCGGTTGCGCAAGCGAGAAGGCGTTACCGAATTGCAGCGGCTCGGGACGATCGACCAATTGTTGACACTCTGCCCACGTGACACGAGAGTGATACGGTCGGCGGTGGAACTTCGTGAACGTGTGATGAAAGTGGTCCATCGTGCCCTTCGGACATGCCAATACCAAACGGCTTTGAGTCTGCTGGAAGCAATTCCGTCTCAAGTCGTCAATAAGGCGGTCAAGAAGACACAAATCCAAGTTACGGAGTTGGCTTATCTGGCATCCGAATTGGAACTGGCACCTCATGTAACTCCGGCGACGATCGAAGCTGGTAAGCGTCTATTGCGGTTCGATCCCGGAAACCAACGTGCGAAACGTCTTGTGGAACAGATGATCAAGCGACACGAATCAGCGAAAACGAAATCACCCACACAACCGGTCCCCTGGTCTCCTTGTCCCGAGCAGACGTCGTTGGACGCACCGGTTGATGTGGCGTCCATGCCGAGCCGAACTCGGTTCGTGTCTCTGAAACTGGAACAGGACTTCTCACTTCATCCAGGTCGGTATTATACAGCTTGCGGATTGGCGCTTCAGGGCCTCGGAGCAACCACGGTTGGTTTGAATCTGAAGCCGGGCCGCTCAAGACGCTTCACCAGTCTTTATCATTTGATGCGGAAGAAGCCTTTCCGGAAGTCATGGGGGATCGCAATCGGAGATGGTGGAATCGCTGCGGTTTGCCTGGCGTTGAAAGATGATGCGCAAGTAATAATTGAGTGTTGTCAATTTGTTCCCCACTAAAAAGTGTTGACACATCCGGAAATGAAACAGCGGCGGTCTTCCGCGATCGTGCGCACACTCAACAAACTCAAGCAACAATGCGTGCTCGACTCAGCCGCGGCAATCGTCGCGTCCCTGCCGTCGACTCAGCTGCTGACCCGATTCCTGACATTGCCCAATGTCAAAAAAGATAAACTCGATGGATTGATCGCAGGCGAGGCAGGGCATCAGATTCCCGTGCCGCTGCCTGAGGTCAGCCTTGCCCACCATGTGTTCGGTTTTCCCGAAGAGACGGCTAATATCGGGCGATCTACCGTGTTGATGCAGGCACTGAGGTTGCAAGATGCGGCCCAGTATCAGGCTGTGTTCGACGAGGCGGAAATCGATGTCCGCGCGTGGCAGTCGGATGCAGTCGCTCTTTATAACTGGGTTCACCATGAGTTTCTGACGCGGGAACCGGCGGGCAAGAGGCGTGCCGACGTACGCCGTATTGCCGTTCTTGACCTGGGGCGTGAGTCGATACGTGTGTTGTTTTGCGGTACCACTCACCTCTGGTTCCGTGCCAATAGGCTTGTCGCGGGAGATCTGGCCAATGGACTCGTAAGACGCTTTCAACTGACACACGATATGGCCAATCAGTGGCTCTTCAATGAAGGGGCGGCAAGGAGCATGAGCGCCGTGCACGAACAACGCTGCGTGATTTTTCGCGAGCTGGTGGACCGTTACGAAACGGCGCTCAAGGAATTCGTCAAGATGAACGGGGAACCCGCGATCGAACGCGTGCTGATCTCCGGAGAAGCGGGCCATTTGCCAGGCCTGCTTCGATTCCTTCGGCTTGGAAGATGAAGGAAGGCGCCGATGGTTTCTGACAACGTGTATGGCGAATCCCATCACCACGACCATCGCCGCCAGCGACGATTCCAACTTCTGTAATTCACCCAGTGTGGTAGCCTCGGCCGGCTCTTCTGGTTGTTGCTGTCCGCCCCTGCGTTTTCGGGACTTGACGAACATGGGGAGTGGGCGATAGTATTTTGTTAGTTTGCTAAATGGCGAGTTGACTCGGGCGTGAAGGGGAAGTGTGTGCACGAGTTACTGGCCATCATGAAGGCACTTGCTGGCGAGAAGTGCCTTCGAATCGTGACCGCTCTTCAAGGCCGGGAATTGTGCCTGTGTCAGATTGTCGAGTTGCTTGGATTGGCGAATTCCACCGTCTCGCGGCACATGTCCATTCTGTACCAAGCGCGCTTGGTGGAATCTCGGAAGGACGGGCGATGGAGCTGTTTTCGCCTGCCAGGGGAGGGCGGTTCACCAGAAACCGCGTAGGTGATCGCGTTTGTCAGCAAGGCGCTGTTTCGAGATGCCAAGCGGCGGGCCGATCGGAAACGTCTTAAACAGATCCTGGACACGGACCCGGAGAGTCTCCGCGAAAAGCAGAGCGAATGCAAATGTTGACAATTCTGTTCCTTTGTACCGGAAACTCCTGTCGCAGCCAAATGGCAGAAGGTTGGGCGCGACATTTACGAGGTGAGGTCCTGGAACCGTACTCGGCCGGTATCGAGACGCACGGATTGAACCCCATTGCCGTGAAGGTGATGGCCGAAGCTGGCGTCGATATATCCCATCAGCGATCGCAGCATATCAACGAGTTCAAGGATGTTCAGCTCGATCATGTGATTACCGCCTGTGATAATGTGCACGAATCCTGCCCGGTTTTTCCGGGCAGTACAAACGTCACGCACGTGAGCTTCGACGACCCACCGCGACTGGCCAAGGGTGCCGCGACGGAAGAAGATGCCTTGAACCACTACAGGCGAGTTTGCGATGAGATTCGTGCGTTCGTGGAAACGCTTCCCGAGGCGTTAATCTCCTAACGCGGACGAGTCGGAACCATTAAGAAGTGCACAAACTTCGCGAAGCTCCAAACGTCCGCTTTAGCCTTGCAAATTACGTGGTAAATCGAAGTGCCTGAAAAATGCCCCGGAAAGCCCCCTGTTTCGCGTCGAAGTCCGCAGTCTTGTGCGACTCGCCTTTGACGTTCCCCAGGTCGACCTGTCCGAAATTCGGCCTGGTCTTCAGATTGCGTTCACCGCTGCTGACCTGATCGCTTTCTCCCAAGCCGAAGAACACGAAAACGCTGACGTGGATTCGCTTGTTGGCCGAGAGTGAAATCGAAGATCAAATTTTGGCGATTCCTGGAATCGGCGACGTGAATATTTTCGGCGGTCATCAGGCGGAAGTGAAGGTCCGCTTCGAAACTCCGGCCGACTACGCGCCGTCCCATGTCGCACAGGTGCTTGGTCAAGTGGAGTCGATTGTCTATCATCGGGAGGGCGTGGAAATCGTCTCG
>JAJSAJ010000027.1 GCA_024274855.1 Planctomycetota bacterium
ATTGACATCCCCACGCAAATGGAATGGGACTGGTCGGTAGCCGGCAGGGACCACTGGATCGTGGACGGCAAGGACATTGGCCCGAACAACCACTACATCTACATGAAGAAGAAGGGCAGCTTCAAGTACGCTCAGTTCATACGCCCGCAATATTTCTGGTGGAATGGACAATCGGACCGTTACTTGACAGGTGCCAAGATCGATCCGACGCGCGAGCCCGTTCAAATCAATTCTCCTCACGGCGACGCACAAGATCCCAAAGCCATAATATGGCCTTTCAAGATTCACATCGAGCATCAGCCGTACGACAAGAACCATCTTGTTCTTCTGACGCCCCGGACCTGGGCTCCGAAAGGCGAGAAGAGCTATTGGAACGACTTCAATTGGGACGAGGCTCTTGAAATCGGCTGCAAGATAACTGGAGTGCCATACAGTCACGAGTTTGGTTTCGTCGAGACAGAAATGTACTGGCCACAATCTCACATGGTGCAAGCCAAGGAGAAAGCGCTCCAATGCACGGAGTGCCATGGCCAGACAGGCATCATGGAATGGGAACGACTGGGATTTGATGGAGACCCCGCTTTTCGCGGCAATCGTCGCCGCATGGAACTATTGCGAGACGAGCGGGGAGGGAGCCGGTGATGCAACAAGCAACTCGAAAAATAAGCATGCCCCATATAAACAACAGCAACCGTCAAGTCACAGGCGACGACAAGCACGGACGCGGGCCAGACAGCTGGCTGACGCTTCGTGGCACGGGATGTCGACGGTGGATGGTAATCATATCGACCTGCATCCTCTGTCTGATGGCCTCGACCGGCTCGGCTGTCGAACGTCGTACCCCGCTGCATCCGCCAGTTCCACTGCTGGACGCCGCTGGCCAGCACGTCGTGAAGTCGGGTAAACCGGTTTCGACGATAACCACGTGCAGTGCTTGCCATAACACACAATATATTGCAACGCACAGCTTCCACGCATGGGTCGGCCGCAACGAGCAGTTCGAACTCGGATCAAAATCAGAAAGCCGCCCGTGGGACTATAGCCCCGGATCATTCGGTCGTTGGGATCCAATCTCGTATCGATATCTGACACCGCCTGGGGACGCCAAGTTAGACCTGAGCACGGCCGAGTGGATTCAGTATCGCGGCTGGCGGCACGCCGGTGGTGGGCCGGCGATCATCGGCCACGGCACTCACCCACTGAACCAGCGCTCGCCGGCTGCTGATAAATCATCAACAGCCACGGACAACGCCCTCGTCGCTCCGGACGATCAGATTCTCGACACTAAGACCGGCCAGCCGAAACCCTGGGATTGGAAAGCCTCGGGCACGGTCGAGATGAACTGTTTTCTGTGCCATCTCGAAAAACCGGCCAACGCGGCTCGTAAGAAAGAACTCGCGGCGGGCGACTTCGCGTGGGCCAGTACGGCCACACTATCCGAAACCGGCTTGGTCCAGCGAGCAGAAGACGGCTGGAAGTATGAGATCAGTGCATTCACGGCGGACGGCAAAGCCCCTGCCAAGCTGCTTGGGCTGCGGGATCCAACCAGCCAGCACTGTGGCCAGTGCCACGGCCAGGTCTACTTTGGCCAGAAACCTCTGCTACCCAAGCTCGATTTGAAACAATGGTCCACGGCGACCAAAGGACAGATCTTTTCACCTCAGCGAATCTCGATGTCCGGAATGAACATCCAGGGGAAAGAACTGTTGACTCGCCCGTGGGATGTCCATGCCGGCGTGATGCTGGAGTGCCGCAACTGTCACTTTTCGTTGAATGACCCGGCGACTTTCAAGCCACCGAGTAGTGACCAGCCTGCACACTTGAATTTCGAACCTCGACGTTTGACAACGGCTCAGTTCGTGACCGCGCCGAACCACGAGTTCGCAAAGGGCGCGACCGCCCAGGGAACGGTTGCCCGGAATCTGGAAGGGACCATGCGGCAATGCAACCAGTGTCACGACGCGGATGCGGCCCACGATTGGCTGCCGTATCGCGATCTGCACTTTGCCCAGCTCAGCTGTGAAGCATGCAATATCTCCATGGCGTACGCACCGGCGTTGAAACAGATCGACTGGACGCTAGTCGATCCACAAGGCAACCCGAACACGCAGTGGCGGGGGATCGACGGAAAGTTGACCGATCCGACGGCCGAAATATCGGGATTCCAACCCGTATTGCTACCCCATAAGAGCTTGGATGGCCGAAGACGCTTAACCCCGTTCAACTTGGTGGCAGCCTGGTACTGGGTCGAGGGCGGCGAATCGCCACGCCCTGTACGTCTGGTTGATTTGAAAGCAGCGTTGCTGGATGGAGACCATTATCATTCGGCCGTTCTTCAGGCTTTGGACACGAACAAAGACAAAAAGCTACAACCGTCCGAACGGATACTGGACACTGAAGCAAAAGTGGCGGCCGTCCGCGCACGATTGGAAGCAGTCGGTATCAAGCAGCCGCACATTGAATCCGAGATCCAACCGTACGGACTGCACCACGGTGTCGGCCCGGCCAATTTCGCAATTCGCGAGTGCGGTACGTGCCATCGTAAGACGTCTCGACTGGGACAACCGTTTCAGATTGCAACGCAAATCCCGGGCGGTGTCATTCCGAAACTGGTTGGTGACAGCGACGTTACTCTGGCTGGCGACATGGTTGTCAATCGTGATAAACAACTGGTCCTTCAGCCGAACACACAACAGGCCGGGCTTTACGTATTTGGCCACAGTCGTTGGGCGTGGGTCAACAGACTCGGAGCCCTGGCTTTTATCCTGACATTGTTGGGAGTCATTGGGCACGGCCTATTACGAGTCCTCGCGGCTCGAAAACGAAAACTCGCTGCTTCGTGAGCGAACATCGGGCGGCCCGAGTAAATACGAATCACTGTCCAAAACTCAATAGTCCACTCCCATTGGTTATTTGACTTGGCATGAACTGAACGATTTTTGAAGTTGGAAACACCGGCCGACTGGCCAACTGACTATACAAGAGTGAGAGCTGTTATGAAGTACGTGCGCATGCACCTGTATTCGCTCTATGAACGCGTCTGGCACTGGGTCCAGGCCCTGGCAATTCTGCTGTTGATCTGGACCGGACTCTGTATCCACGATCCGGATCGGTTCCTGGTCTTCTCGTTCCAGACGGCGGTCACGCTGCACAACGTGCTGGGATTCATCGTTCTGGGCAACGCGATTTTCGGAGCGTTTTACTACTTAACAACGGGGACGATCCGGCAGTACCTTCCCAGGCCGCACGGCTATCTGGTGCTGGCGGTCAGGCAAGTGATGTACTACACGGGCGGTATTTTTCGCAACGAGCCGCACCCGCTGGAAAAATCCTCAGAACATCGTTTGAATCCACTTCAACAAGCGACCTATCTGATCATTTTGAACGTCCTGTTACCGATCCAAATTATCACGGGCATCTTGATGTGGAGCGGGCAAAAATGGCCCGAGGCCGTACTGTCGGTCGGTGGCGTTCAAGTACTTGCCATGATTCACGGCCTGTGTGCCTGGCTGTTTGCGGCGTTCATAATCACTCATGTGTACTTGACAACCGCCGGCCACACGCCATTGACCAACCTCAAAGCGATGATCTACGGATATGAGGATGTACCGGTCGAACATACAGAGACAGCGGGCCCTTCGATCAAAACGTCCGAGGGGCAATCCGACGTCGCCAGCTAGACCGAGACGGACACGGAGGCGCGCACGATTTGCCGCGGCGCATCGAACGGTCCTCTTTTGATTCTCACTTGACGCAACAGGCTATTGAAATCGCCCGAACCGGGTTAACCGTGCGGGAGGAATACCATGTCGAACTCATCAAGAACTCCGGCGCCTTACTGGAACCCATACGCAGCTGGAATAGCTCTGGGACTGGTGCTATTTCTGTCGATTTTGATCAGCGGCAATGGCCTGGGGGCTTCCGGTGGTGTCGCTCGAATCCTCACTGGTGCGACCAAGATCGTGGCCACACCCTTTGTGGACAAGAATCCCTATTTGGGGCACCTGGGCGGCGGCGCGGCCAATCCACTGGCCCATCGCATGCTCTGGATGCTCATGGGCGTCGCCCTGGGCGGATTTGTTTCGGGATGGCTTGGCGGACGACTGAAACTGGAAACAGTCCGAGGCCCGCATGTGGGTATCCGCACACGGTGGATCATGGCAGTGCTTGGCGGTGCCCTGATGGGTTGGGGAGCCGCCATGGCTCGTGGCTGCACGTCCGGACAGGCATTATCGGGTGGTGCGGTACTGGGGGTCGGCAGCTGGGCCTTCATGATGATGGTCTTTGCCGGCGGCTATCTGATCGCCTATCCATTTCGAAGACTCTGGCTCTGAACGACCAAGCGATTTCGGCACGGCACCAAAACGCCTTTGATATTTTCATTTCATCCATCGCAGTACCTAAGAACTGAAGAACAACCGCCTTCCACGCTTCATCTGACGACCTCGTGACGTACCGATTCAACGGTGTCTGGTCGCACGGTGAACGACGCCATGAAGTGTGCGACAGGCATCGGTAATCGAGGACCGACATCATGTTTCCGTTCGAATTGACTGGAATGACCAACTACCTGTTCACCCTGTTCATCGGGTTCTTGTTTGGTTTTGTTCTGGAACGAGCCGGCTTTGGGTATGCTCGCAATCTGGCAGCCCAGTTCTACCTTTACGACATGCGAGTCCTGAAGGTGATGTTCACGGCAATCATTACGGCGATGCTGTTGGTTTTCGCATGCTCCGCGATCGGCATACTGGACTTTGACTCGGTCTGGGTATCCCCCACCTACATCGGGCCGGCGATTATTGGAGGGTTCGTTTTGGGTCTTGGGTTCATTCTTGGTGGATATTGCCCGGGAACATCGATTGTTTCAGCATCCACATTTCGCATCGACGGTATGTTCTTTGTCCTCGGCGTGGCCCTTGGCATGTTCGGCTTCGCTCTCATGTCTCCGGCACTTTATGACTTCTGGTACAGTGGCGGCTTCTTTGGTCGCATCACGTTGCCCGACATTCTTGGAGTTGATGCGGGCGTTGTTGTTCTGGCGGTTTTTGTAATGGCGATCTGCGCTTTTGCCTTTGCCGAACTATCGGAACGCCTCTTCCAACGCGAAGAATCACCAGCCCCGCCGACGCCGCGTGTCAGAATGTTTCGTCGTGGAGCGATTGGTGTTGGACTGCTGATCGCTGTCGGCACGTTGGCCATCGGCCAACCTTCCGCGGACCGATTGATGGCACAGCACCAAGCAGAGCTTAAGACACGCATCGCAAACCGCGAGATCTTCATTGACCCGGCTGAATTACTCGGTTTGATGTACAACAAACAGGTGGAACGCATCTTGTTGGACGTGCGAAACGAATCGGACTACACGCGGTTCCACATCCGCGATGCACGACACGTCACGTTGGATCAACTGAAACAGAATTGGGTCAAGGAGATTCCGGTCGAGGCGATTGTCGTTGTCATGTCCAATGATGAGGCACTGGCCACCGAAGCATGGAAGTGCGTGGCCGTCCGTGAAAATATCAACGCCTACGTCCTGGCCGGAGGCATCAATCGCTGGCTGGATATCTACGAAAACAAACAGGCCGACGCGCCGCATTCAGACCAGCCGGCAACCGGGAACGACACACTGCGGCACCCATTGAGCGAAGCACTCGGATCACGCTTCGCATTCGCGCGCCCCGAGCCCAGGAAACTGCCCAAGGATCTGGCCGACCGGAAGTTTGCCGCGAAAATCAAGCTGAAGACAGCTGTCCGCAAGGAAGGCGGCGGTTGCGGCTAGCATTCCGGTGCGTTGGCACCCGCCCGTCTTGCCGCCGAAAAGGAAACACGGCTTACGACGAGCTTGACGCCCTACCAAGGCTTCATCAAGGCACCCTGGCTATCTTCATCGAGCAAGAGTGGTGACGTTCAGTTTGCGAAACGCCTTCCAGCCGATCACCTTGATTCCCTGCTTCTTGACCAGTTCAATCACTTCCGGGTCCGTGAAGATCCGCCGGTCCTCATCGCGCCGTGCCGCACTGTTCGAAATGGCTCGCAGTTCGCTGTCATCATACCCACAATGGATGATCAATTGCGAAACGCCCGGTTTCAGATTGCGCAAGACATTCAGGTATTGCTCGCGACGCGTCATTCCGGAACCTTCGCCATAGAACTGGGCTATCTGATCCAACACGGGCAGTTTGTTCTGCTCCAGAAGCTTCAACATCTTCTTACCCGTTTCCGCCAATGCCGGGTACTCTTTCGCAAGCCGACCGCTCACATCACGGCTGAACAAGACCGGCAAGTTGTACTCGACGCCCAGTTTCACGTAGAGTTCAAGCAGATCGGGGCGACTGATGACCGATCCCATGTGCGTATCCAAGTGCGATAACGGAACGCCGAATTGTTTGGCTCGGTCGATTTGGGCGTGCAGCTCGATCGAGGCCTCTTCGATTTTCACATGCTCGGCCACATCACGCGTGCTGCTCCACATGTACCCCTCTTCGTCGATCAAACTAGCGACCTTGTTCGCCGGTGCCACGGGCGTCCAACGGTAATTGTGCCATTCGCACGTCAGCGTCAGATGAACGCCGTAATCTCCATCCGGATGCTGCTTGCTGTACGTCGCAAATTCCTTGAACCAGGGGCAGGGAACCATAATACTGGCCGACGAGACAATCCCCTTCTCCATTCCGTTGATGGTCCCCATATTCTCCGAATGACACATGCCCGCGTCATCCGCATGAATAATCAAGTACCGGCCCGTATCGGGCTTTTCCGCTGACGCCACGGTTGCCATCAGCATCGATGTCAAGCAGAACAGGCCAATGAACGACAACTTTCGGACATTCATTCTGAAAACCTCATATCAAAAGTAGAAAGGTGCAAGGAGACTCATGCCCACTTCAAATTCACGATCTGCCCGTCACGGGGATTCTGCTTGTCGATGCAGTGCAGACAGAGCGTCATGCCGTCTGCTCGAAGACTCGCATCAACCCAGCCGTTCGGTTCGCCCTTACCGAACACATAGGCAACAGCCGGCAGGTTGACCAGGTGCAGATTCTCGTGACGACTGATACTCCAATGATGGGAATGTCCGAACAGCAATGCCTTGACCTGTTTGTGGGCAGACAACAAGTCAAGCAACTCCTTGGTCTCCACCAAGCCGGACGGTTTGGGACGCGAGTCCGGATTGTGGTGCACCATCACAAGCACCGGTTTTTCTTTCTGCTGATCAAGCACTTGTTCCAGCCAGTGCAACTGCACTTCGCCAAGCAGACCGGGTGTCGAATTCGTTTTGTCCAGCGAATCGAGCAAGATCCAGTTGGCCAAAGGCGTTTCGAGCACCGTGACATGCTTCCCAACAACGGGAGAACTGTCGGAACGTCCGTCGTCAACGATCTTCAGCAAGCGTTCACGATTGTCATGGTTTCCAAGTGCGAAATGAATGGGCATTCCGCCGGTGCGCAAAGGCTCGATCAACTGGAGCAACGTCTTGTAATCCCCGGCCAAACCCTGCAGGAACGCACAATCTCCCGAGACAAGTACAGATGCAGGTCGAGGCCCGAAAGCCAGAGCCTCTTTGATCACCTGGATCAGGTTGTCGGTCATGTTTGTCCCGCGGGCGACCAGCTTTCGGTCGCCTGCAATATGCGTATCCGAGAACAGTGCAAAGCGATTGGCTTGCTGATCGGTCTGCCCAGCAAACAGTTGTGGGGCCAGGAAGACGGCAGATGCCCCGCCGATAGAACGAACAAGAAAACTGCGTCGCGAAATGGGTGGCAACGAAACGGGCATCTTGACTCCTCCAACTGAGCGGAAGCTCGGGAAAGCAGACTGCGTGGGCAGTCCATTGGATAACGTCTCTTAGACAATTGTTCCATTGTAAACAAAAACGGGCGCCCTTTTTTCTCAAACAACATGATCTTGGCGAGAATCCAGGTCCTCGGCTAGCCACACCTGACATTTCCATTGAATCGCGCCGACTTAGGAAGATGGTTCTTGGCACGCGTTCCATCTCCTTTTGTCCAGCCCAGTGCGCGCTGGCGCCACGTGGCCACGGCCCACCCGGATTGCGAACAACGTATGGTCTGTCCAAGCAGATAATCCTTCGCCTGCAGGTCGTCCAATACAACAGTCGCTCGCCCCGGCCACGCAGGAGCAGACCGCCTCGCAAGTCCGTAGGCTGGAATCCAGGTCGACTGTCGCCGAACGGCAACTTCAGGGCCCCAAGCCGCAACGCGCAGCCATGTTGGATCAGGAACCTCCGCCCACCCGACCAGTGAAACACCGGCCTCCCAGAGGGCGGGAATACCTAAATCTCCCAGCGATGCAAGAGACGCCGGCAAGCGAGCAGGTCGCCAACGCATCCGAGCGCGAGTTAACGGCTGCACATCATCGGAATCCTCCGAACGACGCAACCGAGCGGCAAAGGCGCCGGAGGTCGGGTGCCGATGAGGCCAGAGTCGATAGCATCCAGGAAGCACTGGCGATTGCCATGACTGCATTGCCGGATCCGGTTCTAACGCCCATCCCGAGTGTCTTGTCAGGAACGCCGTGATTTGATCCTCGTTCTCCGCACACGAAAATGTACAGGTGGAATAGACCAATCGCCCATCAGGCTGGACCAGCCTGGCAGCCGCGTCGAGGATGCGCGTCTGTCGCGCCGCGCAGTGCCGTATCGTATGCTCACGAAACGCACCGGTCGTCTGCTTGCCACGTCCAACGAGGGATTGTCCGCTGCAAGGTGCATCGACCAGCACGCCATCAAACGCGTTAGCGACGAAGTCGGCCAACCGATGTGGGTCCATTCGACTCAGGACGAATCGAGTCGATCCGTGTCGCGCCAAGTTCACCTGCAATGCACCAACTCGTGAAGCGATCGCCTCATTGGCCAGCAGCCAGCCGGCATCCCCGATCGTTTCAAGAATCGCAGTCGCTTTGCCACCAGGAGCCGCACACAGGTCGCAAATTCGCTCGCCCGCCCGCGCATCGAGCAGCCGGATCGCCAACAGGGATCCGGCATCCTGGATATAGTACTGCCCGGCACCGAAATGAACATACGAGCCCGGCCGAACTTTCTCGGCCACCAATCGGCCCTGCGTGTGCCATGCTACCGGCATGGTTTGAAACGGCAGCTCGGCGACTTCGGCTGAACCTCGAACGCGCACAGCGTTTGCCGCGGGCCGTCCCATTGCTTCGATCAATTCGGCCACATCGTCCCCGATCAATGTGGCTGGCCCAACTACCGCTCGGATCGTATCGACGTCAATCATCATTATCGATAAGCCCGAACGCTTGAATCCAGTACTTCAGGTACTTTCTAGTGGACGCGTTGGGCGCCGAGATATTGCGACTCGGACAGAGCGTCGCGGCAGCTCGAGGATCCGACGGCCGCATCGCATTCAACAAAGCACCATACGCGGCCGTTTGATAACGCAGTGGACCGCGCCGAGCGCTGACAAGCACTCGGGCACCCGGAGCCAAGTGCCGGACACCCACTTGAAACACGTGACGAAAGAACGTCGATTGACTTAGCCCGCCAGTCAGCACAAATCGGGTAACAGACGGCCCGTTTTCGGGAACTTCATCCAGCATCGCACGAAGTAGCAGCAACAACTCAAGCATGATAGACAGCTGCGTGCTGGCTGCCTGTTGGCCAATCGTCAGCTGGCCCCAATCCGGCGGATAGATCTCCTTCCCACCAATTCGCAATACACGCCGAAGCCCACTGAGATCAGCATTTTCAATCTCCCGATTAAGCTGATCAAGCCGGCCAACATACTCGGGAGCGAACCGAGCCACGTACCGGTCATACCATTTACAACAATCGGCCAGCATCATCAGCAACAGTCGGTTCCGATAGTATTCGAAACAAGCGGCATGCCCCCTCAATTCAACATTCGGGCGAACAACTCGGTTGATCGTTCCGCTGGTTCCCGCCGACACCACGATCGTTTGGAAATCACTCTCCTCAAGCCCACAACCGACGCCTGTCGCGTGGTTATCGCCAAGTCCGGCAACAATACGAGCGCTCGCCAGGCGTTGCCGAAGGGCTGTCCAATGCACATCTTCACCTGGTACGGCACTGCGGCTGACACGCCCGACAAGCCGGCCGCTTTGGAGCACGGGCGGGAACCAATCTGGCTTCAAGGACGCTTTGACCATCGCATCGTGCGCCAACCGTTTGGACCGTTGCTCGAGCAATCCGTTGCTCAGCGCATCCGACGTACTCAGACGGGACTTTCCGGTCAACATCAAAGCGATCCAATCGCCGGTGGTCATGACGTTGACAAGTTGCGAGCGAAGTTTGCGATCTTGCCGCAGTGTCCACATCAATTTGGGAAGGATAAAGCGAGGTTCAATACGGCCCACCGTCGTTTCCGCTCCCATCGCCCGAAGCCGCTCGACTTCTCGGACCGCCGCATTGCACTGCCAACTGAGTGCCGGCATCAACAACTGGCCCTCTTCACCCAACAAGACCATATCGTGTTGGCGCACCGCGAAGGAAAACGTGCACTCTTCAAAGGTCCATTCCAGCTGCTGAAGCTGATCCAATAGAGCTGCGATCATACGGGGCGTTTGTTCAAGCTGAAAAGCCGGTTCGTCGTGCCACTTCACGGCACCTCGCATCTTTGTCTGGACATAGGCTTCGCGCCCATCCACGGCCCGGACCCCCAACGCCAGACCAGTCGTACTCAGATCACATCCGCCCCAGATCGCTTGAAACGCTCGGCTCTTCTTCGAACTCATCGTCTCCCTCCCATCCCGGCATTAATACCTGCGCAACCAGAACCTCGGTATGAAAAGCACGACAACCACATAAACTTCCAACCGACCCAGCATCATCAACAAGACAAATAACACCTTGCTGGACGACTGGAAATGCGAGTAGTTCTCCGCGGCACCCAGCGTTCCAAGCCCCGGCCCAACCCCGTTGAGAGTCGCGGCGACACCGCTCGCGCAGTCCATCAGTTTTTCGTGACGGTTCCGACCGTGCTCGGTCCATGCCGCATCGGGTTCAACCGTGTCGAGAACTAGCCAACTCGTAACGGAAATAATCAAAATCAGCCCAAAATAGACAAGCACGCTGGTACGAATATGAGGATCCTCGACCGGCTTGCCTCCAATCCGCAGTTGCCGGACAACGCTGGGATGCCATGAACGCTCGATTTCGAGCCACAGGATCTTTGCAAACAAAATGTGGCGTATCACTTTGATACTGCAACTTGTGCTGCCAGCACATCCGCCAATAAACATCAATACGAACAGTGATCCGCGTCCAAACTCGTTCCAATTATCGAAATTCTGAGTGGCAAAACCCGTGTTCGTCTGGATCGAGACGACCTGAAAAAAACTGTAACGCAACGCATCGTGCCAACTGGAAAAATCGCTGTACTGCATTCCAAAAAGGACAATGGCGATTGTCGAAAACGCCAAAATCCCCATGTAAGTTCGAAACTCGACATCGGCAAGAAGCTGCTTGGGCCGGAAACAGACCAGCAAATAGAGCAAGGTGAAGTTCGTGCATGCCAGAATCATGAACAGAGAAATCGTCATCTCGATCCCGACACTGTGGAAATGCGCGACACTGTCGTTATACGTGCTGAACCCGCCCGTAGCAATCGTTCCGAACGAATGACATAGAGCATCGAACCACGTCATTCCCTGTAACAACAGCAACAGTGTGAGGATCACATTCAACCCGAAATAGATAAATGTGAATATCCAGGCCGCATGCTGAGTCCGCGAACGCCCCGTCTCGTTGCTTGGTCCAGGCATTTCCGCCAACATCAGTGCTTTGCCCGCCGAACCATGTCCCAGCACGGCGACAAACAGCACCATGATGCCCAGTCCACCTAGAAAATGCGTCTCCGATCGCCAGAACAAAATCGCGCGGGGAACAAGATTCGGATCCTCTAGATTTGTAATGACTGTCGCACCTGTCCCGGTAAACCCGGAAGCCGATTCAAAAACCTAATCGACGACTGTCATCAACTGGGTCTCGGTCTGATGAGTTTGGCTCAGCAGAAAAGGTACGGCCCCGATAAACGTCGCCAGAAACCAGCTGAGCCCAACCGTCGCCATCGCTTCCCTGCGGTACAACCGCCCCGTGGCGTTCTTGCCCAGCCAAAATAAGACCACGCCCGTGAGACAGGCGATGCCGATCGACCCAAGCAGCGCGAGGAACGCACGCATTTCAAATTCAGCGCTTCCCCCCAACGCGGGAATCGTCCACAACAGACTGAACACCATGGCAGCACCCAGCAGCAGGGCAACAATCCCCAAATACCTTGCCAGGAGCCGATAATTCATCGTGTACTCCTTAAGTGGGATTCGTTCGCAACCCAAATGGGGCTCGCCTGCCGGGTGAGAACGGAGTTCCCCTTACAGCGGGGACGACGTTGGCCGTCGTCTGAGCTGTCAAGCCTGCAAACAAGGAAAGGACCTGCCAACATGCACCCAAGCTGCGTACGGGTCACAGACGGTGACTCAAAACTGATACAATATCTGGATCTGGACATGGCCCCCCTGCCTCAACGTGCTCCACGATTCCGTGCGATGGATGTGGGCGTCCGGCGAGTAATGTACGTCTCAGCGTAGAACTCTAAGCAAAAACGGGAAACAACAAAAGATGGCTCCCCACACAGACTCCGACCGATCCGGCGTAACAACCCTCCAGCAGATTCCCAACATCGGACCGGCGATCGCTCGAGATCTTCACCAACTAGGAATTGAACACCCCACTCAGTTGCGAGATTCTGATCCCTATACCATGTATGCGCAGCTCTGCCACCAGGACGGCAAGCGGCACGATCCGTGTGTCTTGGATGTCTTTCTGGCCGCCGTGGACTTCATGCAAGGCCAACCCGCCCAGCCGTGGTGGACGTACACCGAGCAACGAAAAGACCACTTGGCTGCACATCCGATCGATTCTAGTGCTCCGCCCACCGGAAAGGCAGCCGAGACCAATCGCCGTTCATTCCTCCGAAACGGCACATTGCTGTTGCTCGGCACACCACTGCTGCAATACTCGACGGCAAACGCCGCTAGCCAGGAACCGGCCGATTCGAAAGTACGGTTCGGCGTGATGACCGACATGCACTATGCCGACAAGCCGAACGGCGGCACCCGCTACTACCAGCAGACACCAACAAAACTGGCCCGCGCGGCACAACAATTCAAAAGCGATGCGGTTGACTTCGTCATTGAGCTCGGTGATTTCATCGACTCCGCCAAGTCTCTGAACAAGGAGAAAGAGTACCTCCGAACAATCCAACGCCAGTACGCCACGCTCCCCGGGAAAAAACACTACGTTCTTGGCAATCACTGTGTTTCGGCGCTGACCAAGAACGAGTTCTTGGCAATCGTCGGTCAGTCCAGCACACACTATTCTTTCGACGTGGGAGCCATCCACTTCGTTGTTCTCGATGCGTGTTTCCGCAGTGACATGACTCCATACGGTCGCAAGAACTTTCAATGGACCGATTCGAACATCCCTCCCAAAGAACTCCAATGGATTGAAAACGACCTCCGCCAGTCGAAAAAGCCTACAATCCTGTTCGTTCACCAAAGACTCGATACCAAAGACCACTACGGCATCAAGAATGCATCATCCGTTCGTGGGATTCTCGAGCGGTCGGGCAACGTCCGAGCCGTATTCCAGGGCCATTACCACAAGAATGCTCATCAACACATTTCAGGAATCGACTACATCACATTCGCCGCCATGGTCGAAGGCCCGGTCTCCGAGCACAATGCGTTCGCGGTCGTGGATGTATCGGCCGACGGTGCGATTCAAGTAACCGGGTTTCAAGACCAGAAAAGCTACAAGCTGGAGTTCTCACGCTGAAAGCAACCAAGCCACAGCCCCACTGGCCGAGCGAAAACGCACTACCAAAAATCCAGCAAGGAACCGGAAACGATAAGACAATGGCGTTTATCCCCTACTTGGAACAATCGGAGATTCCATCTGGTGATCGCGTTCCGGACACCGATCACATACTCCGGGTGCACGGCATCCATAGTCGCATTATGAAAATGCACTATGACCTGTATCTCGAATTGATGCACAGCCCCGGCCCGCTCAGCCGAGCCCGGCGCGAGATGATCGCCGTAGCTGTCTCGTCGGCCAATGCGTGCCATTACTGAATCGAACACCATCGACGGGGTCTCCGTCGTGTGTGGCGAAAAGCCGATCTGACGGATGACGAACAAGCTCGTTGGCTGGACGCACTCGCCAACCTTCCCGCCCAAGGCCCTTGGCCGAAGGCCGACCAACAAATGCTTGCTTACGCAGCGAAACTGACGCACTCGCCAGCCACGATCAGGCAGGTGGACATTGAGCAACTTCGTGAATGTGGATTTGATGATCGAGCGATCCATGACATTTGCACGATCACCGCCTACTTCGGCTTCGTCAACCGCATCGCCAACGGGCTGGGCGTGGAGCTGGAATCGTGACGCGTTCCCGGATCCCGCACTCGTCGATCCGTGGTTCAGGCGCCTTGCATTGTAACTTCCGCGCCGTGCGCACATCGTGCCTCGCAGATTCGGAATGATAAACAACTCCTTGAGCTTAAGCGAAGTGGCTACAACCTGACGTCCCAATGTCGTTAAGGATTCGCCAATCAATAACGGTCGCACTCTTCCGCGTACAGCCCCCCATGGGTGAATCAGTCTCGCAGCTAAGGAGGATCGTGCGCTCGGCTGCCCTGTAGCTTGCGAGACTTTTGGTTCCCACAGGACAAGCCCGTGGGGGACCGGGACCGACGCAACGTCCCCCAGTAAACGCGACAACAATTGAGTCCGGCTAGGTTTACTGTGGGACTGCTCCACCTGCTAAAGCAGGCGGCTTCTTTTCAGAACGCGGTGTGGGGTGTCGGTGCAGGTAGGTTTACTGTGGGACTGCTCCGCCTGCTGAAGCAGGCGGCTTCTGAAGTGCACTTCGTAATGGTTCCGGCTTGTCCGGGTTAGGATGTACAGTAACCGTTTAGCCGCCTGATCGGTACTCGTCCTTGGTACCCAAAGCATTGGCGTCTGGGTAGAATAGAACGTCTCGCGTGCCAAACGCGACACATACCGACCGGCAAAACACCTATATGAGGCAACCACGTAATGACCAGCTTGCCATGGGTTTTGATTGCAGCCAGTTTTCTTGGTGCCGACCCCGCCAACACTCCCGAACCGATTCGCGTGTTGATCGTCACAGGTAACGACTATCCGGGCCACCATTGGAAAGAAACCACACCCGTATTGCGAACAGAACTGGAAAAGGACCCCAGGATGTTCGTCCGAGTGATCGAAGATCCCGAGTTTCTGAACTCACCAGCATTGAACCAGTACGACGTCGTTGTCTTGCACTATATGAACTGGGAGAGTCCCGATCCGAGCAGCGGCGCCGCGGAAAGCCTGCGACGCTTCGTCGCACAAGGCAAGGGTTTGGTCCTGCTGCATTTTGCCTGCGGAGCCTGGAGCGACTGGTCCGAGTTTCCGAACCTCGCCGGACGCGTTTGGGACAAGGTAAACACGCACGATCCACGTGGGCCCTTTGAAGTCAAGATCGTCAAACCGGACCATCCGATCTGTCGGGGCCTGAAGGCATTCCAAACCGATGACGAACTCTATACCTGCCTGACAGGTACACGACCGATTGAAGTGCTGGCCACCGCGCACTCGAAAGTCAAAGACGAAGATCACCCGATGGCATTTGTACTGAACTACGAGAAAGGCCGTGTTTTCCAGACACCATTGGGACACGACACGAAAGCGATCACGCTGGCCGGTCAACTGATTCGCCGAGGCACGATCTGGGCCGCGGGACGCGATATCAAGCCGCTCCCCAAGTAATCCTTGTCTAACGACCGGAACGCCAACGGTTACATAAAACCAGACAACAGGCGACGGCACTCGCTCATCCATCCGCCTTCTTGCCTGCGGTGCCGGCTCGTTCCCAAAGCTCGATCACACAAAACAACACGCCAGTCAAAACCGCGATGCCGGCCAGGTGCAGGTAGGGCGACCCACCAGTCAGACCGTTGAGTGTAATTTTCCCAAAATCGCCCATTTTCAGCAACGTACTCTCGAATAGCGGATACACTTCCGCGTAGACGACGGCCCCGAGCAATGCGCCAAGTAGCCCGAAAATGGCGTGTCGGCTTCCTTCGGCAATCGCGGCAACGAGTGTACCGGGACAGTACCCGAGTATCCCCATCCCAATACCCAGAATCGCGCCGCCGGTGATCACACTTCCCAGAATCATGGGTTTGATATGCAGTGACTCGACAAGACCAAAGTCCAGCAATGCAAAAACGCCAAAGCCACCGACGACCACGGCGGTCAACATGATCTTCAGCATCGTGAAGTCGCGTAACAGAAACTGGCCCAGAATCACACGGTATTTCGTCACCTGCCCTTTCTGCAGCAGAAACCCGAAGAAGAATCCGGTCAACAACCCCAACGCAAGTTTACAAATCGGGTCGATCATGACTGGCTCCTTTGTCTTCCGAATAGTGCAAGTGCCGTCGCGACTCCCGCAACAAAAACCGTGGCAAAGAAGACCCATCCCGAAACGGCCAGTTGAAGCGACCCGCTGATTCCGTGCCCGCTGGTGCATCCGCCGGCCAAACGCGCCCCGAACAACAGCAGAAAGCCACCCAAGAAGGCGGCCCCATAACGTTTCCACACATTCGAACCAAAACGTCGCTTCCACAGTTCTGGAACTCGCTCGACGTGATAATCGCCAGACAACCGAGCGCTGAGTGCCGCGCCGATAAAGACGCCGAGCATCAACAGCATCTGCCAATCCACCTTCGGGCTTTTTTTCTGAAAGTAGAGATTCTCCGCCACATGGCTCGGAACAACGGCCTTTTCCGCGAAGCCGACGACGCGCACATAGGTGGTCGAAGCGCCAAGCGGTTTGACTGTGGCAATGGCGAACCAGCTGAGTACACCAATCAACGCGCCGACCAGATAGGGCGACCAAGCGCATTGTTGAAAAAACTTGTACGATTTCGACCAATCCATCGAAAGCATCTCCCCGCTAGAGAAAATCGGCCCGTCGAACGACAATGGCCCTGAAGATGTTAGGATATCGGCTCACACCCGAACCGTCAAACCAGGAGAAACCAACATGTCTGAACAGAAACTGCGAGATCAGTTGTACGCATCCTTCAAACACCGGGCTCGATTGTACTACTTGATTTTTGATCAGCTACGACAAGAGGTCGGTGAGGCACGGGCGATTGACATTCTGCAGCGCGCCATCCGCCGGCGCGGCGAGGAGGTTGGCCGGCAGTTCGCGGAGTTCGGTCCCGACAACCTCACCGGATTGCGCGATGCATTCCTTGCCGGCATTCCAGACGATGGGCACATGTTCTCGCCCAAAGTCGAACGATGTGACGCTGAGGGGCTGGATATCACCTTGACAACCTGCCCCCTGAAAGACGCATGGATCGAGGACGGGCTCGACGGCCCCGAGATCGCCTTGATGTGTCGCATCGCAGCTATCATCGACAACGGAACCTTCGAAGCGGCCGGATTTCAGTTCTCGGCCGAGACCTGGCAACCAGACTCGGACGGATGTTGTCATCTGCACATTCGTCCAGGTACGCCCGACACCTCGGACGGATGATTCCCAGCCACGTGGGATCGTAAACCTCAGCAGCTTGAACCATCGGATGCAACCACAACGGTTCCATGTTGCG
>JAJSAJ010000412.1 GCA_024274855.1 Planctomycetota bacterium
CAGGACCAGCTGCGGCATGTCGATCGGTTGAGGACCATTGGCCGGTTGGCCGCCGGGATCGCCCATGAATTGGGGACTCCGTTGAATGTCATCAGTGGCCGGGCAAATCTGATTGCGTCGGGCCAACTGGACGACGAGCAAGTGCGGGAAAGCGCTCGGATTGTCAAGGCAGAATCGGATCGTATCGCCGGCATCATTCGCCAGTTGTTGGATTTTGCTCGGCGAAATACACCGCAGCGAAAGGACGTTGCGATCGATCAGTTGGTGCGGCAAACGATTCATCTACTGATGCCGATTGCCCAGAAGAACAAGAGTACGCTGCAGCTGACTGACGATTCGATTCACTGCATGGTTTCGATTGATCCCGGGCAGATCCAGCAGGTCCTCACGAATCTTCTGGTCAACGCCGTCGAAGCCATGCCTTCGGGTGGGGATGTTGACGTGACCCTCTCTCGGCAAGAGGCCGAGCCGCCAGAGGCGGTCGAGGCGGCGCCGGGGCCGTACATCCGAATTGACGTGCGCGATCAGGGCGAGGGTGTTCCGGACGAGATTCGCGAACAGATCTTTGAACCGTTCTTCACAACCAAGGACGTTGGAGACGGAACCGGCCTGGGATTGTCGATTGCTTACGGTATTGTTCAGGAACATGGTGGTTGGATCAGCCTGTCCAGTCGGGTTGGGCATGGGAGTTGTTTTTCGATATTCTTGCCGGCGGGAGAGCAGGTATGCAAGGACGAGTCCTGATTGTCGATGATGATCGCGGAATGTGTGAGATGCTTTGCGCCGATTTGGAGTTGCGAGGTCTTCAGGCCATTTGGACCACATCGCCACATGAGGCGTTTGAAAAACTGAAGGCGGATGTCTACCAGGTTGTGCTGACCGACTTGAAGATGCCTGGTATGAGTGGCACGGAGCTATGCGAGCGGATTGTGGCGAATCGGCCCGATGTCCCAGTCGTGGTGATGACGGCATTTGGCAGTCTGGAAACGGCGGTCGATGCGATGCGAGCGGGCGCCTATGATTTCGTCACCAAGCCGGTCGAGATGGATATGTTGGCGTTGACGATCGAGCGTGCTGTGCGCCATCACAACCTACAGGAGAAGGTCAAGGTACTCAGTCAGGAGGTCGAGCATCTGAAGCGATTCGATCAAATGCTCGGTACCAGCCTTGCCATGCATAAGCTGTATGATCAGTTGGTTCGCATTGCCGATTCGGAGGCATCTGTGCTGATCACCGGCGAGAGTGGAACGGGTAAGGAATTAGTAGCACGTGCCATTCATGAAAAGAGTCGTCGTTGTGAGCAACCGTTTGTTGCGATCAACTGTGCGGCACTTCCCGACGCGTTGCTGGAGAGCGAGTTGTTTGGACATGCCAAGGGGGCGTTTACGGACGCGCGAAGTGCTCGGAAAGGCCTCTTCCTAGAGGCGGAAGGCGGAACGCTGCTGCTTGACGAAATCGGGGATTTCCCGATGACTACCCAGGCGAAACTGCTCCGGGCACTCGAAGAACAGCGGTTGCGGCCGGTTGGAGGTGATCAGGAAATTCCGTTCGACGTGCGCATTCTGAGCGCCACGAATCGTGATCTGGAAACGGCCGTGGAAGAGGGCAGGTTTCGTGAGGATCTGTACTTTCGCATTAATGTGATTCAGGTCGAAGTGCCGCCTCTACGCTCGCGCGGCAGTGATGTTCTGCTGCTGTCACAGTATTTTATCGAGTTGTTTGCGGCACGTGCGGCAAAGAAGGTCACCGGTTTATCCAATAAGGTTGCTGAAAAACTGATGGCGTATTCCTGGCCCGGAAACGTTCGCGAATTAAGGAATGTGATCGAGCGAGCTGTTGCGCTGACCCGCTACGGAAGTCTTGCCGTCGACGATCTTCCAGAAAAGATTCGCGATTATCGAAGTTCCCACGTGCTGATCGGCGGCAATGATCCGACTGATCTGGTGTCGCTGGAAGAAGTTGAACGCCGCTATATTCTCCATGTACTTCAAGCTGTTGGCGGTAACAAGACACTTGCGGCGCGCGTACTGGGTTTGGACCGGAAAACGCTCTACCGCAAGTTGCGTCAATATGGAGCGACCCACATCTGACATGGGTGTGCAAATCTGCGTAGCCGTTCACGCCACTGGGGTCTGACGCAATTTTCGGCGGAGAAAACGTTCATTTACG
>JAJSAJ010000413.1 GCA_024274855.1 Planctomycetota bacterium
AAAACGTCCAGCACCAATACGCCTTTATGTTCAAGGTCGGTCAGCACCTCGTGCCGCCAGCTGAGAATCTGTGCCGCGGCGGCTGTCCGGTACAAGCTCGTCCCATCCAGATTAAGATTGTCCGCCGCGTTAAACAGTTGCCGATCTCGCAACAGGAGCCCAAGTGGCAAGTGTCGCCCAACTTGCAGGCTCAAGTATTGCCCGATCTGGTGGCTATTCACCTCATCAATAACATTGCTGACCAAGACGATCAGCGATCGTTTGCGACAATGGGTCGCCAGGTGCAAAAAGGCAAGGTCATAACGTGATTCGACCAGTTCCGGAAATCGATCGAACGAGGCTCGCAGCAAGTGGTTCATCTGGTTCATGCCGCCACGCGCCGGGACAAAGTTGTGGACGCGGTCAGAAAAGCTGATGAGCCCAACGGAGTCACCCTGGCGAAGTGCCACGTAGCTGAGCATCAACATCGCATTCAACGAATGGTCCAACAAGCTCAAACCACTCGCTTCGTTGTTCATCATTCGCCCGCAATCGATCAGAAAGATGATCCGCTGACTCTGGCTAGTCTGGAACTCCTTGACCGTCAATCGGCTGCGCCGTGCGGTCGCTCGCCAGTCAATGTGCTTATGGTTATCATCCGGTGTATAGTCACGAAGTCGTTCGAAATCATGATCCTGGCCAATTCGACGTGTGCGTCGGACACCGAGCAAACTGAGTCGATTCGTGCGGGCCAGCACGGCGTACTCGGCCAGTTGCTTCATATCGGGATAGACATGAAGCGTGGAGACGGCCGGTACGTCGAGCAGGCGTTTCCAGAGCCCCCAGCGACTGCGCACCTGGAGATGAAGGCACGACAACTCGAATGCGCCCCGCATCTTGGATCGAAGCTGGTAATTCATTTCAGTTCGGCTTCGCCCCGGCATGTGCAATACGAACTGTTCCGGGTCCGCTTCGAGCGGATCAGGCAGGTCGTCGCGAACCAAGAGCTGAAACGACCGCTTACTCTGATTAACAAGCGTCAAAGTGACCTTCTGAGGTTTGTCAAGCGATGCAATTCGTTCGACACGGCGTTGACCCGATAGTGCTGATCTTGCCGGAAGCGAAAATAGATCGACCAAAGCGATCGACACAACCATTGCATCGGCCGTAAAAACGATCCAGAAGACGTCGGCGGTCATGGCCAGCAGCAGCGAAAGCAAACACGGTCCGAGCATCAGGACCAGCATGGCCGTATGAGGAAAGATCCGCCGATAGGCGAGCGCTACCAGCGGGAGAGCGGCAATTCCTGCCAGAATGAATAAATGCGTCGACAATTCGATGAGCAGGTGGTGAATCAAAGCCTGGGCACCTCGACCGATCGAATCAACTCGCGCAGCAGGTCATCGACCAAGTGGCCTTCGACTTCAGCTTCGGCGCTGAGTATCACTCGGTGACGAAGGGCCGGTAATGCCAGTTGTATGACATCGTCCGGTATCGCATAGTCGCGGCCCTCGAAAGCTGCCAGAGTTCGGCTGGCTTGTATCAGGGCAATTCCCGCTCGAGGAGAGGCCCCCATATGAAATTGAGGCCAGCGGCGAGTCAGGCGGACAATTTTATTGACATAATCCAATAGGCGGTCATCAATACGCACACTGTTGTTCTCGCGAGTGATCGCCATGATCTCTTCAGGCGAGGTTATCGTAGCCACCTCTTCTGCAAGCCGCCGATTGATGTCGACTTGCCGACTGTGCAATTTCAAAATACTGGACTCCTGGTCCTCACGCGGATAATCGGCAAGCAGCTTGAACATGAACCGATCGAGTTGTGCTTCCGGCAGATTGTAGGTCCCTTCCGACTCGATTGGATTCTGGGTCGCCAATACAAGAAAAGGACGCTCGATCGTGTGGCTCTTGCCATCGATCGTCACGCGAAATTCCTGCATGATTTCAAGCAATGCGGCATGGGTTTTCGCGGGAGAACGGTTGATCTCATCCGCCAGCAGAAGCTGTGTGAAAATCGGACCAGGATGAAAACGAAACTCCTGCGTCTTCATATCGAAGATCGGAGCACCGGTAATGTCGGACGGCATCAGATCAGCCGTAAACTGGATCCGTGCGAACTTGCAGCCCAGAATTCGACCCAGAGTCCGAACCAGCAGGGTCTTGCCCAATCCGGGAACACTCTCGATCAAAACATGGCCACTCGAAAAAAGAGCGACCAACGAGCCGAGCACGAGCTCATCTTGCCCGACGAATATCTTCGAGATTTCGCTCAAAATCTTCTGAAAGAGACGCCGAGTCGTCGTGTCGCCTGAATCTGCCGCCAAACTGCGCTCGATCGACAAGCTATCGGCTGCCTCGCCGGATGTGGGAACATCCTTCCCCGGATCGGCCGGATCCTCGACCGACCGTTCGCCAATCGGGGACGGAGAAATGGGCGGACGAGCGACAACCGGCGGCGGCATATTCGCCGGCACCTTTTGAACCAACTGGCAATGCGGGCACCGCGTCGACTTACCGCCGGCATCGGTTGGCGCACGCAACGCATGTCCGCATCCCCCGCAAGTCCAACGAAGGACAGGAGTCGAGTCGTCCGAAAACGAAGATGAACTGTTCATCAGGTTTTGCAAGTCTTTCGTGAAGTCACTTCGGGCCCATCAGCAATACATGGACACGGAGTGTGGACAAGGCGGCAACCAAAATCGAGTCTTGAAATCGCGTGGTCGATTCGAGGGCTGTCCGCGTAAAACGCCCCATTCTAACGTCTTCTCTCAGGAATTGCATGGTCAATGCTCTGGCCTTTTGGAGTCATGGCGTCCTCCCGACTCCCGACTGGCGATATTGCGATAGTGACCGATCTGGCGTCGAGCATACGACTGGTCGCCCGCTTTCTGGAGCAGCGCACCGAGTGCGTCAATGTGCTGAGAAAAGTCCGCAACAGCTTCCTGTTTTCCCGACCGCGGGCGCCCAAAAATCGGCAAAATGCAGAAACAGAAACACATCCCAAGAACAAACCAATGGAACGCCAGCACCACACGGCGGCTTTGATCCTCACGCGATTCGGGCTGGGGTTCACTGTAGTAGACTGGGGGACCACCCCGTTTGCTTTCCAAAAAAGCGACCTTGCCCGGACCACCGCAAACATCAATCAACTGCCCAGCCAGTCTGCGGTTCGAGTGATTGATCAACGGCAGATTCAACAAGAACGAACCATTGGCAACGACCAAGAGCTTATTCCCGCCCCATTCCGGTCGCACCACCTCCGTGACAAGTGCCGTCGAATGACTGCTTAGCAGCACTTCGTAACCTGGCTCCCCAAGTGAACCGAGCGGGAAATCACTCCAGAATTCGATCAAATCCTTGCTCTTCGGCACTTCCAGAAGACCTTGAACCCAAATATTCGCTCGACTCGCGTCAATTCCCCGGGCCCACGGCCCTTCCAGATGGGTTATCCGACAACGCGGGCTATCACGCCGAACCGTAAACCACTCAACACATTCATCTTCAGGCATCTCCAAACGTCTGGCCGCATGTTCCGAACGACTCAGTGCCAACCGGTCCAAAACGTTCACCTTCTGACCTGCAGGAACCTTTACAAGCAGACGGCGCCAATAATCGCTGATCGCATCAAAGTCCCGCCCAACATAGACCAACGTTCGCGGCTGATCCGACGTCAGCCACTGGTCAAGAAACCGTCGCTGTTGCTCGTCTGGCGGACTGAAATCATCCGGCGTCCAGACAATGACCTGATAGGAATTCAATTTCGGGGACAAGCGGCGCCACGTATAGGCTTTGAAGCCTTCGGATTCGAACAGTCCAGCCAACACTCCGGTACCATCGACACTGGCCCCGCCATCGCCACGTCGTGTACCGTATGCGGTCTTGAGGGTCGGTTGGCTACAGCCACTGATGAACAGACATGAAACTAGAACCACGATCAAACATGATCGGCCCACCCGCCCCGCAGGCACGGCTCGCGAGTCAAGAATCACGGATTGCAATTTCCGCACGCCGTGCGCACTCGGTCTGAACGAGCAACCAGTGGAACCGGACATTGCCGTCGACAGTCTCCCTATCGGGTTACAGCCCTGCTGATCGGGAGTCTCTATGCGCGACATGCATGCACCAGGCACACACGCCACAACTCGCGGCGCGACACGGCGCGGTTGCTCGAGTAGACGGTGTATTCCTGGCGAATCACTCATCAGTCCAAATGTTCCAATTGGCCGTGAAAACCTTCCAGCGTATTCCAGCACGCGTCCAGTCGAGCCCGCGAAATCTCGTGCTGTCCAAAGAACGAGTCTTCAAATGCAATCATGGTCGGTCGAAGCAGGCGACAGAGTGGTGATTGCCAACCGATCTCGGTCATGTACTGGCGGTTGGTCTTGCCTCGCATGAGTCGGATGACGTGATGGTTGTCCATTTCGATCAACATGTGGGCAAACAAATAAACGACTGCTTGTCCGTAGTCGCCCGCCTCGCGGTGTCGTCTTGCCAAATCGAGCAGGTTGCCGTCGATTTTATCGACCGCAACCGGCAGATTCTCCAACCGATCAAAACGGCTAATAGCTGTCGGCCCTTCCTCGTTGACAGTATCGCCATTTGACGTCCTTTCCATTCGCAAAACGGTCCGGACAAGCAATGCCAGAAGTCCGAGCAGCAAGAGGACCATCACGGCACGCATGACCCATTGCATGATTTCCCAAAACATCCGCAGCCAGGAAAACTGAAGGGTCTTTTTCTTCCGCCGAGTTGGGGTCGTTGTCCAACTGGAATGTCGGTGTGCATCGTCCCGAAGTGGTGTCACCTCGACCGGCCTGATCGTATCGGTTTCGGGATTATACCAGGGGATATCATCCTGTTCTCGCAAGAGACGGCGAGTTTCGTCGACTGCCCACGTCTGCGTGGCCGACTCCGCCGACATCGCGATTCCGCGACAACTCAGCACGGCCACGCAGCACCAGAGTGGAACGATCGATTTTTGAATAAGATGCTTCATCGCAGCCCCGATTGAGCAAGACGAACAACTTCAGCTCGCATTCGTAATTCGACTTCCCAGCCTTCCTGGCGAATGCGCACATTCAAATAATTCAGGAATCGGACAACGGTAAAGAAACCGGCCGTGATCCAAAGTGCCAAGGGCCACGCCAACCGGATCGAAAGCGTCCCGGGAGTCCAGTGATCAAAGAGGACACCCTGGAGCGTCAGCATGGCACCGAACAAAGCGGTCGCCAGCAAACCGGCTGATACAGCCGCAATTAAATACCGATACTTCAGGTCCGTTGAACTCGGGACATGCAATAGCGAACTCCGCCGTTGCACGGTAAGTACGTTGGGATCCTTTGCGTGCATTGGCGCTCGTTCCAGCAAAATAATCTCATTGATAAACGGGCGAACCGACCGAAAGAGACAAACAAACAGCACGAAGAAAGCCAGGAGCACGTCGGAACCCGAAACGGAAACGTGCCTATCAATCACAACGGCTAACAACAGTGCCGGCAGTACGCCTCGCATCAGCAACTGGACCATGGCAATGCGAGGCAAGACACGGATCACGTCTCGCCATACTGTGCGAAATCGGGGTCGGTCCGTGAATACGGCATGCCCGAGATATGTCGTGGTAAAAACAGATGCCAGCGGTGCCTCGACCGTGACCAGAAGAGCCATTGTCCAGATGTAACGAAACCCGTTGCCGAACACTTCGGCCGTCAATGGCAATTCGGGATCATAGTAGACCATCCAACCAATCACGATCTCATTCAGCATCGCAAGGGGAAGTGCTCCGATCACCATGGTGATTGTCAACGGCACGATGAATTCACGAAGCACGTGAAGAGCCAAATCCAGCGTCTCCAACGCTCCACGTTCTCGAATTGCAATACGCGTTCTATCCAAGTGCACCTAAATGCGTCTCCGGGGAAAGCCGAGTACGATGAAGTATAACATAAGCATGCCGCTTGAAATGACCGCAACGCCCGCCTTGATCGGGTAGGGTAATGACGTCGGTGAAAGGAAGCCTTCGATCAACGCCGCGAGAAAAAACAGAACCATCGACGTTCCCATCATCGGCATGGCCCGAGTG
>JAJSAJ010000414.1 GCA_024274855.1 Planctomycetota bacterium
ACGCTTTGCCATCCGTGGGCCCCATCATGACTTCATCCGTGGGACGCTTTGCCATCCGTGGGCCCCATCATGACTTCATCCGTGGGACGCTTTGCCATCCGTGGGCCCCATCATGACTTCATCCGTGGGACGCTTTGCCATTCGATCCGAGGTTGAGCGCCCGACGTGATCCGACGTGATCGTATTCGGCCAGAGCGTTTCTTTCTTGTCTGCCATCGGATATGCTGCAATTGGGGCGTACAGATAACAAGGAGAAATCAATGCGTGGGATCATGGTACTCATGTTGATTGCCGGTTGGGCGGACTTCGTGGCAGCACAAACGGCAGCGATTCGATTCGAAAAATCGGATGCGGTTGGTATTGGACCAGAGCAAGGCGTCATGCGCCGTGATCCCAGCGATATCATCAAGGTCGGCGATCAATACTATGTCTGGTATACCCGGCACAACAATCCGAACAATGGAAGTGGGTACGACGCGACCATCTGGTACGCGACATCCCGAGACACACACCGGTGGACGGAGAAAGGCGAGGCCTTTGGCCGGGGGCCAAAGGGAAGCTGGGACGAACAAAGTGTCTTCACGCCGAATATCCTCGTGACGCGAGGAAAGTACTGGTTGTTTTTTACGGGAGTTCCCAAGCCGTTTATCAACCAGGGTGATAGAATTACCAAGACCGCGATTGGTATCGCCGTTGCCGACACGCCGGACGGTCCGTGGAGAAAACTGGATCGAAACCCGATCCTGACAGCGAGTGATGACCCGAAGCAGTTTGACAGTATGCGAGTCGATGATGCGTGTTTGATCGTTCGCGAAGGCAGGATTTGGCTCTACTACAAGGGCCGGCAGTGGAACAATACGCCGGCAAATACCAAAATGGGAGTCGCCATCGCGGACGGCCCAGAGGGCCCTTACGTGAAGCACGAATCGAATCCGCTTGTGGCTGGTGGGCACGAAGTCGTTGTTTGGCCCTTTGGTCGTGGCGTCATCGCGCTGATCGGCAACGTGGGGCCCGTGGGCGTCCGCAAGACACTGCAGTACGCGGACGATGGGATCGCATTTCACAAAATGGCGAATTTGGCGAAGACGCCTCTCGCTGCGGGTGCCTATCGCCCCGAGGCTTTTACGGACACGGGCAAAGGCAAAATGATCCGGTGGGGTGTGCAGATCGGACGAAAACGAGGGTTTCTTCCGTTTATCGAGCGGTTCGAATACGCCTGGAAAAGCGAAGCAACTGCCAAGTAACCGCACCTGACGAACAGAACTCGCAACGTTTCTAGTACAATCAACCGTGACGCCCCGTTGCAAGGCACTGGAGACTCGTGCCATGACATCATCAGAAGGTTTTTGCACTGAGGAGTGAACAAATCATGGACAAGTCGGTCAATCGTTCCGCATCTCGACGTGCGTTCTTGAAACAGTCCGGTAAACTCGCTGTCGGCTCGGCACTGCTTGGAGTCTCCGTGCCCAATGTCCACGCAGGGGAAGACAATACGATTCGAATCGCGCTGGTTGGATGCGGTGGGCGGGGGACCGGCGCGGCTGCGAACGCGCTGACTGCCAAGGGAGGTCCGGTCAAGATCGTGGCGATGGCCGACGTGTTTCAGGATCGTCTGAAGACGAGTTATCGAAGTTTGAAAAAACAGTTTGGCTCGCAGATTGACGTGCCCGAGGACCGGAAGTTTATCGGATTCGATGCCTATCGGAAAGCCATCGATTGTCTCCGCTCGGATGACGTGGCCATTTTCGCGACCCCACCAGCCTTTCGCTGGGTTAATTTCACGTACGCGATCAAAAAAGGAATGAACGTGTTCATGGAGAAGCCGGTCACCGTCGACGGTCCCTCGACACGCAGAATGTTGGAACTCGCCGACCAGTCGGTCAAGAAGAACCTCAAAGTTGGCGTGGGGTTGATGTGGCGTCATTGCAAAGCGCGACAAGCCTTGCACGATCGCATCGAGTCGGGCGACATTGGCGATCTGGTCGCCCTGCGCGCGTATCGCATGCATGGGCCACTCGGCTCGTTCCAGTCCAAGAGGAAAACGGCCGGCAGCTCGGAATTGCTCTACCAGATCCGGCGATTTCACAGTTTTTTGTGGGCAAGTGGCGGATGTTACAGCGATTTCTATATTCACAACATCGACGAGTGCTGTTGGATGAAAGGGGCTTGGCCGGTAAAAGCACAAGCGAGTGGCGGCCGCCATTTTCGTAACGGCTACGTTGACCAGAACTTCGACAATTACTCCGTGGAGTATACGTTCGACGATGGGACCAAGTTGTTTCTCTATGGACGTTGTATCGGTGGCTGTTACGACCAGTTCGGCAGCTACGCCCATGGCAGCAAACGAATGGCCGTGATTTCAATCAACGCGGGCATGCCGTCGAAAAGTGCGGTTTACAAGGGACAAAATCCGGCCGCCGATGAGGTGATCTGGAAGTTTTCGCAAAACGAGCCCAACCCATACGTGCAGGAATGGGAAGATCTGCTTGCTGCCATTCGAGCCAATCAGCCGTACAACGAGGTGCGGCGCGGAGCCGAAGCCAGTCTGGTGACGTCAATGGGACGCATGGCAGCGCACACAGGCCAGGTGATAACGTACGATCAGATATTGAACCACAAGCACGAGTTTGCTCCGAATGTCGGCCAGCTGACGCTCACCAGTCCGGCACCGCTGCAGGCAGGGTCAGACGGTCACTACCCCGTCCCGCAGCCTGGTTTGACTGTGCGGCA
>JAJSAJ010000415.1 GCA_024274855.1 Planctomycetota bacterium
CGCGAACGGGCTCGACGTCATTCGCAACATTGCACGTATTTCGGTGCGGCACCGGTGACCTTGCAAGACTATGTTGCGAGTGTTCGCGCTCAGTCGCTCGAGCAACAACATCCATCAGCCGAGGATTTGCACCGTGCGTTCGACGATCTGCTGATCAACCCAACGATGCTTGCCAAACTCGGACCCGCGATCAACTCGGGACGGGGACTGTTTCTGTTCGGACCGCCCGGCAATGGCAAGAGTAGTATTGCCGAGCGGGTAACGCGAGCGTTCGGTAATACGATTTGGGTGCCTCGGGCGATCGGGATCGACGGCGAGATCATGCGTGTCTTTGATCCGATGAACCATGTTGAAGATCCGTTGGAAGAAGGGAGTGGCTTGCTTGACGAATCGCAAATCGATCGACGCTGGGTGCGCGTCTGTCGGCCGACGATCGTTGTCGGTGGCGAGCTGGTAATGGAAAACCTGGAAGTAACGGTCAACAGAGCAACCGGGATCACCGAGGCACCGCTGCAATTGAAAAGCAATTGCGGAACACTGGTTATTGACGACTTTGGTCGGCAGCGAATGAGTACCGATGAACTGCTGAATCGCTGGATCGTACCGCTGGAAAAACGCATTGATTACCTGAACATGCCGAACGGAAAGAAAGTTCAGGTACCGTTCGATCAACTAGTCGTGTTTTCCACGAACCTCGAGCCACGAGAGTTGGTTGACGACGCGTTTCTTCGGCGAATCCCCTACAAGATCGAAGTGACCGACCCGAGCGAGGACGACTTTCGGCAGCTGTTTCGCATGATGTGCGAGAGCCTTGAGATCGCGTATCAGGACGAGGTAATCGACTATTTACTGGAAACGCACTATCGCGCCGTTGGTCGTGCAATGCGCTGTTGCCAACCGCGTGACTTGTTGCTTCAGGTGCGCAATCAATGCCGTTACGAACGTCGCGAGCCGGAACTGACGCGGGAATCGGTCGATTTTGCTGTTGAGAATTACTTTGCCGTGATGTGATTTGGGCGAGCGGCGGTGCGTCACGATCAATCGAATCGCTCGGTTCCGAAATCGAGTGGCAATTGGGGATCCTTCACTTGCGCGTCCGGATCAAGTTCGCGAAACAGGAGACTCGGTTGGATATCCCGGTTGTGCTGATACTTGTCGCTCGCGTACTCGGTGATTTCACCACAGATCTGGTGGAAAAAGATCTGGCAAATAGCGACTCCGGGATAGATGCGAATCGGTTGGACGGCGAATATCTCGAGCGTCCAGAATCCACAGAACCCGACATCCCCGAATCCCGCAGTGACGTGAACGAACAGTCCAAGGCGTCCAATGGACGATCGTCCCTCGATCATTGGGACCAGGTTGTGCGTCTCGGTCCGCTCACGCGTGCGCCCCAGGTAAAGCTGGTTGGGCTTCAAGACCAGGCCGGTTTCCGGGATCACCATCCGCCGGACACGGTTTGATTTGCGCATGTCGAGCACGACTTCTTCGTAGGTCAGCAATTCATGGTGCAGCGTCAGATTATAACTGTTGGGGTTCAAGTTCCGCTCGTCAAACGGATCAATGATAATGTTTTCACCCAGGTTGTCTCGGATCGTGGCACCCGACAAAATCATGCTTCTACCCTCTTGATTCGAGGCCGATGCGAGGACAAAACCGTTTCATGGAACACTGATCGCACAGGGGTTTGCGCGCTTTGCAGACCTGCCGGCCGTGATGGATCATGCGGTGCGAGAAATCGATCCACTGTTTGCGTGGGAGTACGGCCATCAGATCATTTTCGACTTTTACCGGATCTTTTTCCGCGGTCAGTCCGACGCGGCGACTGATCCGGCCGACATGGGTATCGACAACGACACCGGTCGTCTTGCCAAAGGCTGTTCCAAGGACCACATTGGCCGTTTTCCGACCAACACCAGGCAGGGCGACAAGCTGGTCCAAGTCGGCCGGTACCTCGCCATCGTATTGCTCGACCAGTTGCTGACAGCATCCCTTGATGTTCTTCGCTTTGTTCCGGAAAAAACCAGTGCTCTTTATCGCCTTCTCCAGACGC
>JAJSAJ010000416.1 GCA_024274855.1 Planctomycetota bacterium
CATGCGTTGTGCCCGACGCTACACGGACATGGCGAACCAGACGCTGGACCAGAGCCGCCGATCGGATCGGAATCAAGTGATAACGTGGATACCGGCCCTGGTCAACTTGTCGGCGATCTTTGCTTTGCCGAATGTTGGACAGAACAGTTTGATCTGCTGGACAGCATGGCGGAAGGAAGCTATAGGACATCTGAGGTTTTCGCAAGGGGTGTTTGACATTTTATGCCGCCGATTTCGCCGACCGCGTCGGGGGCCAGGAGGGCCCGAACAACCCTAGCCGGTGCCGTAAGGCACCGGTGATCGGGGCAAACACCTCGGGGAACCCCGGAGGGGTGACACAAGGGAGAATCGATGCGCGGCACTCGTCAGTAGCTGCTGTATCCCATGGTGTTGTCCAAGTTGAATTTGTCTCGCAGTATTATTGGGATTGATCTTATGTCGGCCGTTCGGGCCGCGTGCACACGACCGATCCGGTCGGCATCTGCGCGCCGCCAGGGTACCTTCTGGCCGTTGGCCAGCTCAATCTTGTCAGAAACTCTCAACGATCTTTGAACTTAGTAGCGTTTCTCCGGCGCGCGCTCAGCCAGTGCCACTTCCCTTTGGAGTCTGAACAAACACCGAAGTTGTTTTTCCCGCATTCCTTTCCAACGCCACCGTAGCTTCAGACGGCTAAACGATCACCTAGTTTCCACTGTCGCACACAAGGATTCTAGCCGCTGCTGCACAGCCGGGAACATGGATGGTGGCGGTTGAGGTCTTGTCATCCCACTGGCAGTCGACCACGGCCACGCCGTCGAGCGTAACGGTTTTGGGCTGGGCCGGTAAATGGATGGTGACCGAGAAGTCGCGGGACGCGGGCATGCCGACATAGCTGCCTTCGCGGCCGTCGATGGTCAGCTTGACGGTCTTTCCGACCGTTTCGCAGGTCAGCAGTGTTCGGGCGAATTGGCCCTTGCGGTAGCCGAGGCTTTCGCCGTCATCTTCGTACAAGGTGAACGTGCTGTGCGCTGCCGGAAAGACCAGCAATCCGACGTTGGGCGACCAGCCCTTCTCTACGTGCTGGATAATCGGCCACGTGGGAATAATGGCGCCGGCGCGGACCAGCAGCGCCCCACCCCGATCGGGTGTAACTTCGACCGGAAGCGTTGCCGGCCCTTCGATACGCTTGCCGCTCCAATAGTCGATCCAGGTACCTTTCGGCAAGCGAACCTCTTTGGAAAACACCGAAACCAGCAAGAACTTGCCCAGCATGTATTGGCCCAGACATTGATCCCAGGCTGGGTTGTCCGGGTAGACCAGAGGCATCGCCCGCATGGCCGGATAGCCGGTCAAGGCGGCTTCGGCTGCGGTCGAGTAGAGGTAGGGAAGCAGCTTGTATCGCAGTTGGTTGTACTTGCGGAACGTCGTGATCTGGTCGTCTTCCAGCAACCAGGGCTGGCGCCAATAGGCCCAGTTGTTCAGTTGGGCCCAGGTCTGCAGAAACCCGAAGTGAATTCCCTCGGTGCTGAAGACGTCCATGTCGCAAGAGTGGTTGGAATGGCCGGAGAACCCGAGGTTCAACATCGACGCCAATGGTTTGGGCCCGCCCCCGGTATCGCCCGCCCACGTTGCCACGAACTGCTGAATGCCCGCATAACCGCCGGCGGAATAGACCATGGACCGTCGCTTGGCGTGCGCCTCAAACCCGCGGGCCATCTGTTTAGCGTAAATGACGGGATACAGATTGTGCATCTGCTCGTCGGTCATCCCGTTGCCCCAGTGACGTGTGGGGTGCTCGATAACCTGGGCGCTGCCGTCCAATTTGAAGGCCAAGACGCCCTGATCGACAAACTTCTTAAGGTGCTCGAACCAAGGCTCTAATTCCGCAGGCGTTTCTGTCTTTGGTGCGATGGTGTTTTTCTTTACACCGGCCGGTTTGGTCAGATGTTCATCTTTCTCGAAATCGTCCGGATTGCCGGTTGGCACTCTCGTTTCTTTGTTTACTGCCACAGCCGTTTTCAGCCCGGCCACCAGTTGTTCTTCATAAACGCCCAGATCGTAATCGCAGCAGAGCCAGAGGCTGAGCTTGAACCCTTTTCGCTTGAGCGCGCTGATGAACGTATGCGGTCCTTTGGGTGCCCACTTGGGAATTGGAAACCGTTCGGGATGCCACATCTTGGCAGTGCTGGAATCATAGTGTTTCGACATCCATCCGGGTTCCAAACCGATCACATCGCATGGCATGTGCTGGCCGCGAAATGTGAGTGCCTCGTTCATC
>JAJSAJ010000417.1 GCA_024274855.1 Planctomycetota bacterium
AGCCGTCACGGATTTCAGAGTAGGGCAGAGCTCGCCGAAATCCACGTTGTGCCCACCAACCGTTTGCTGGCGAGCGTTGCCACACCGGAATTCGATATCCATCTTCTAACCTGCGCGCACGGCGCGCGCACCCTACGAAATAAGACGTTAACTTCGCCGAATCAGTGTGGCAACCAGCTTCCGCCACCGCCGGTCCATGCGCCGCGCTGAACCGCCCCATGTATGCGCCTGACAACATCCGTCGGCAGGAGGTCGAGATACTCAATGCAGAGGCGATGTGGTAGGCTGAATTGGACACGAAATATTGGTGAATTCGATCTTGTACCGTGAAGGAGACTACCGTGGTTTCGATTGCCGACGATCGACGTGCCGGGCAGCGACTTCTGTGGTGTGTGGCTCTCTTGATGGGGCTGATTGGGCCCCGACACGTCCACGGCGCCGACGCGCCGCTCCTCGTGCCCGGCGTGGTGGTCGATCATCTGCCAGCCGATAGCGGTCAATACGTCGGCTAGCCGAGCATCGCCATTCTTCCCAGCGGAGACTATGTTGTCTCCCATGACATTTTCGGTCCAAAGTCCGGCTACCGCCAGCGGGCCGTGACATGCGTGTTTGGTTCCAGCGATGCTGGCCGGACATGGCAGCACTTGAGCAACATCGAGGGCCAGCTTTGGTCGACGCTGTTCGTCCATCGCCGCAACCTTTACATCATGGGGACGTTTGCCCGCTATCGCGACACGATATTCGCCGGTCGGCCGATGGTGGCCGGACCTGGACCGAGCCCAAGAACGAGCGAGCCGGCTTGCTACTGAAGGGACACTTTCATTGCGCACCGGTGCCGGTGATCGAGTTTCGCGGGCGGCTATGGCGGGCGATGGAAGATACGACCGATCCGAATCGCTGGGGCCTGCCGTTTCGGGCCTTCATGATGTCGGCGCCGGTTAATGCGGATTTGCTGGACGCTGCGAGTTGGACCTGCACTAACCGGCTGGCCGGCGAAAGGCAATGGCTGGGCGGCAAGTTCGGCGGCTGGCTGGAAGGCAACGTCGTGGTGGACCCCGACCAACACGTGGTGGACATTCTACGGGTGGAGTATCCACGAGGAGGTGGCAAAGCAGCCATCGTACAAATCAGTGATGACGGCCGTACGGCTTCATTCGATCCCAAGACCGGCTTTGTCGACCTGCCGGGTGGCTGCACGAAATTCACTATCCGCTTCGATCCAAAGTCCAAACACTACTGGTCGCTGACAAACCACATTCCCCCACGCCACCGAGGACGTCATCCCGCTGCTACCCGCAACACATTGGCACTGATCCGCTCGCCGGATATGCGGCGATGGGAGGTACGATCGATTGTCGCCTATCACCCGGATGAGAGCAAACACGGTTTCCAGTACGCCGACTGGCAATTCGACGGCGACGATATCGTGGCCGTTTCGCGCACCGCCCACGACGACGGGCTGGGCGGCGCTCACAACTATCACGACGCGAACTACCTGACTTTTCACCGCCTGTTCGATTTCCGATCCGAAGAAAGGAAACCATGAGTTCTATCTGCCTCAAAGCCACGGTCTTCTGCCTGGCCGGTTTCTATGCTCTCGTCGCAGTGTCCGCGGAGACCCCGGAACCTGCGTTTTCAAGCGATGAATTGTTGCAGGGCTTCGTTCACCCGCCCGTGCACTTCGCTCCGGGCGAAGAGTCGAACGCCGAAGCACGCAAGTATCAAGGCATTCCGACGATCGAACGCTCCCCCGGTGGCCGACTGTGGGCGGCCTGGTACGCCGGGCCGATCCATGAAGACCGGTTCAATTACGTCATGGCTGCCACGAGCGGTGACGACGGCGCGACGTGGAGCGATCTTAAGCTTGTAATCAACCCTGACGGAGACGGTCCTCGCCGTGCCTCGGACCCCTGCTTATGGCTCGATCCCAACGGCAAACTCTGGCTCTTTTGGTGGATGAACGGCGCCGGGCTCCATGTGACCATGTCGATCACGACGGACAACCCGGACGCGGAGAATCCCACCTGGACCAAACCCAAGGCGCTCTTCCCGGGCGTCATGATCAACAAGCCCATCGTCACGAAAAAAGGTGAATGGCTCATGCCGGCTGCGATCTGGAACCAGGACGACAGTTGCCGGGTGATGGTGTCCAAGGACCAGGGGCGCACCTGGGCACTGCGCGGCACGGCGAATGTTCCAACAGACCGCCGGAATTGCGACGAGCCGATGCTGGTCGAGCGCAACGACGGATCGTTCTGGCTGCTGGTCCGTACCGCGAATTATGGAATCGGCGAGTCCGTCTCGACCGATGGCGGACGCACCTGGACCGAAGTGAAAGACTACCTCAAGCAAACGACGTCTCGTTTCCACATTCGAAGGCTGGCGTCGGGCAATCTGCTGCTGGTCAAGCATGGCAAGATCGACCAGCGCACGCGAGGCCGCACGCATCTGACGGCTTACCTGTCCGATGACGACGGCAAGACGTGGAAGGGTGGGCTGTTGTTGGATGAACGCAATACGGTTTCCTATCCGGACAGCACGCAAGCGCCGGACGGGACGATCCACGTGATCTACGACTGGAACCGTGCTGATGACAAGCACATCCTCATGACGACCTTCAAGGAAGAAGATGTGCTGGCGGGCGCGTATCGAAGTGATGCAGCCCGTACGCGCGTGCTGATCAACCGCGCGACCGGTGTCAATCCCAAGCCCTGGCTCAAGAACAAACGCTCGCTGCATCTGAGAAAGAACGCCGATGGTGCCCCGGTGCTGGCAGGGCTGGCCGCCGAGCTCAAGCCCATTGCAGGCGAGATTCGAGCGGTACAAATCGGTAAGCCGATCTTCAGCAACCGCAAATACGTCTTCCACGACCAGCTTCCCGAATGTTTGCGAAACGGACGCTTCGTGTTCAGCCGAATGGAAAAAACGGAAGCGGTTTGTACGCGACCCGGCGTTGTGTATGTGCTGACACCGACGCCCGAGCGCAACACAGACAGCGTGGCAGAAACCCTTTCGCAACAGGAATTCGTCCTGGCTGCCGTTCCGGAGTTCTTGCTCTTTCTCATGCCGAATGGGCACTCGAGTCCGGGCAATGTCTGCTCTGTCTACCAGCGTCATGTGTCGGTGGGCGCCCGAATCGAATTCGGCAAATGGGGTGTGCTCATGGCCTCGGCTGCCACGGCTGAACCGTAACGAAGATCCGTGCTGTTCGCCTTCGACCCGAATGGCGGATCGCCCACAACCTCTTCTACACTACGGCGCATCAAGGAGCGGCGGTTCGCGTGTTGTCAAAATGTGATCGAATCGCGATCGAACACAACATGTTTCGGGGTGACGTGCACACCGTCCTTGTCGATGCTGCGTCGCCTGGCGTGGGACACGTGACCGTAGCGCATAACGACGGCTGGAAGACCGAGGCGGACGAGGCTTTCTCGTCGGCCAAGGCTGCCGAGCCAGTTGCCCCGGCGCTCAACAACCGAGTGCAAGCTGATCCGAATATCGCGTCAAATGTGATGGCGCCCGTAAGGGGGCATGCAAGTGACATCGCCCGTCTCCCACTGGTGGAGCTTGAGGATCTCCAGGACGCCCTTGGTGAACTTTAAATCGACTCCTGCCAGCGAAAGGCCCATGATCTCGGCATCGGGTTGAACCTTCCGGATTGTCTCCGCGGTTTTCATCAGGAGCGTTGCGTATTCTTCACAGTCGTGGCCGTTGGGTTCGTTCCAGATCTCCCACGTCGTAACTGCGTCTTTGTATCGGGTTACTGTCACTTCGACGTATTTCAGCCAGGCGGCCTGTGTTTCTTTGTTGTTCGTGACCGCCGACACGCCCGCGCCGAGATGCAAGTCGGAACCGTAAACTGGGTTTCCATAGCACAAGCACATCCAGGGTTTCACCCCCTGTTCGGCCAGTCCATAAACACATTCATCCAACCACGCGAAATCGTAAACCCCCTTCTGCTTCTCACACTTGGCCCAACCGCTTTGCAGCCGTGCATGCTTGACCCCCAACTCGCCCACGAAATCCTTGTAAACGCTGAACTTCGCCTTCGCATCGGCCCTCGCCCAGCGTTTCAGGGGGCGATGCGAAGGTGATGGTGGTAGGGGCGGCCCCTTTCGTCGAGCCCGAGCGGAGGTTCCTCGTGCCGCCGCCGAGTTGCCACCATTGATGAATCTACCCAC
>JAJSAJ010000418.1 GCA_024274855.1 Planctomycetota bacterium
AATCCGGCCGTCATTTGGTTTCTATTTGGTAAGCCTGCACGTTTCAGACAAGCTTCATACGTTTGCTGAGAAGCAGGTGACCCTACTCCACACACTGGCGAATCCGCTGAAACACGTCTTCCGGCGTTCCCTGGCCGTCAACAGTCTTCAGCAGCCCTTGGTCCGCGTAATGTTGCAGGACCGGAGCTGTTTCATTCGTGTAGACCTCCAGTCGGTGCGAAATTGTCTCGGGCGTGTCATCCGGCCGCTTACGGGCCAACAACCGCCGGACCAATTCATCCGAATCGACTTGGATCTCAAGGACCATATCCAACGGGGTGCCCCGAGCGGTCAGGAGGCCATCGAGTGCCTTAGCCTGATCGACATTGCGCGGGAAGCCATCGAACAGGCAGCCCTTTGCCAACGCCGGATCCTCTAGACGCTCGCCGATGATCCCAAGAACCAGCTCGTCCGGAACTAACTTCCCCGCTTGCATATACGCCGATGCACTTTTGCCCAGATCGGTGCCATCGCTGATCGCCTGACGCAGCAGATCGCCGGTCGAGACGTGTGGGATGCCGAGCAGGTCGACCAATTGCTGCGCCTGCGTACCTTTTCCGGCCCCTGGCGGGCCGATAAAAACGATAAACATCGTGGATTGATCCTCTTCCCGTCGTCAAACATCAGCCGAATCGTCACCAAACGGGAGTGGATTACGCCGGCTAGCCTTCGAGTAAGCCACGGTAGTTTCGCATCACCAAGTGGCTATCGATTTTCTGCACTAAGTCAAACGCAACACTGACCGCAATCAGCAGCCCGGTGCCTCCATAAAAGCTGGCAACCGCAAAGCTGACGTCCAATGAGCTGGAGATAATCGTTGGAATTACGGCGACCAATGCCAGGAAGCCGGCCCCCACATAGGTGATTCGAACCATGACTTTTTCCAGGTAATCGGCGGTCCGTTTTCCGGGCCGATAACCGGGGATAAATGTCCCATAATCTTTGAGGTTCTCCGACATTTCTTTCGGATTGAACGTGATTGCCGTCCAGAAATAGCAGAAGAAGTAGATCAAGACGATGTAGGACAGATTGTAAACGAATGATGTGCAACGGGAGAACAATGGCGCAACCTGACTGAAGAACCGTACCCAGCCTTCGCCCAGAAACGTCCAGCTTATTGCCGCATTAAACAGCATGCCGGGCAGCATCAGGAGGCTGCTGGCAAAGATGATCGGCATCACGCCAGCTTGGTTGATTCGCAACGGCAGAAACTGCCGGGCTCCGCCATAAACACGACGCCCGCGCACGTGTTTTGCACTTTGCGTCGGAATTCGACGTTGGCCCAGGGTAATAAACACGACCCCAACTACGACCGCAATGAACAGCGTGGCCAGTATCAACAGTGATTCAACACCGATGCGGCCCGGTCCAATTCCGACCAGCTCGAACTCGGCCTGGTTGGCCAGCAAATCCCATAAGGCACCCGGCATACGAGCAAGAATACCGGCCATGATCAGCAAGCTAATGCCATTGCCAATACCGAACTCGTCAATCTGCTCGCCGATCCACATCAAGAAAACCGTGCCACAAGTCATCGTTAATACGGCTGTAATCTGCCAGCCGAACCCGAGTGTGCCATCCACGCTCTTAAACGCATCGGCGATCATGCTACCACCGTCGGCCGAGACTCGCAGAAGATAGACTTTGACGTAAACCCAACTTTGGACCAAGCACAAAATGACGGTTAGATAGCGTGTGTATTCATTGATTTTCTTCTGGCCGGTTGCCCCCTCCTTCTTAAGGTCCTCGACCGGTTTCCAAACACTTCCGAGCAGTTGGAAGATAATGGAGGCCGAGATATAGGGCATGATCCCGAGCCCGAAAATCGTAGCCTGTGTCAGGTTACTTGCACTGAAAACGGCCACCTGATTGATAATGTTCCCCAGGTTGCCGGCCGGTTGGCCAACTTGCTGCAGGCGGCTTTGGTCGACCATCGGGAGCGTAATCCAATAGCCGACTCGATAGATGCCCAGGAACAACAAGGTCAGAAAAATCTTCTGGCGCAATTCCGGGATCGTAAAGATAATGCGGAGTTTTTCCAACATGGCGCCGATCCGTCCTCGCTAATGGCGTGTACCAGCCGGTGGGGTATTTCGAACTGTGACCCTTGTCGTTGCCAACTCAGGCCGGGGTACTCGCCGCTTCCTTTCGTTTCAGTTTCTGTTTCACTGCCAACGGTGTTTTGCCCGGTAGGACAACAACTTCGCCACCGGCCTTCTCGATTTTCTCTTTGGCCGATTGGCTGAACCGATGGGCGGAGACTTTCAGCTTCTTGGTCAGCTGACCGTCACCGAGTATTTTCAGGAGATCCCACCGGCTTTTGGCAAGCGAGTTAGCTCGTAGCGACTCGGGGGTTACCTGGTCGCCGTCCTGAAACGCACGTTCGAGATCGGCCACATTCACGGTCGCGACCGTCAGTGCGAATTTGTTATTGAAACCACGTTTGGGGACACGGCGGACCAGTGGCATCGCACCGCCCTGAAACGTCGCCGCAGCGGACCAACCAGCACGGGACTTCTGGCCCTTATGGCCACGTCCGGCAGTCTTACCCCAACCCGAGCCGGGGCCACGACCGATACGACGTCGTTTCTTGAATCGCTTAATACCGCGATGGACATCATCCAGATTCATTGTAATGAGACTCCTCGCAAGCGTTCCACTTCTTGGGGTGTACGCAATTGGGAAAGGGCATCCATCGTAGCCTTGACGAGGGTCACCGGGTTATTACTACCAAAGCTCTTGGTCAAAATATTGGTGATGCCGGCCGTTTCACAAACGGCACGCACCGCATCGCCGGCAATGACACCCGTACCAGGACCGGCCGGCACGAGAATAACACGAGCCGCGCTGAAACGCCCCTTGACGGTATGCGGGATCGTGCCATCGATTATCGGAACCGAGATCATCTCGCGGGAAGCCTGTTTATTGGCCTTCTCGACGCTTGGAGGCACTTCATTCGCTTTGCCATACCCCCAGCCGACTCGACCTTTGCCGTCTCCCACCACGACCATAGCGGCGAAGCTGAACCGGCGGCCACCTTTGACCACGGCCGCACACCGCTTGATCTTGACTACTTTATCGGTGAATTCACCACGTGATTTTTCTTGTGCCACGGTCTGGGATACTCCCGGTGTTACGTTTTCCATCGCATCGGCCGGCCCCCGTGGTGGGGCCACTCAGGCCGGTGCTTAGAGCTTCAAGCCGGCTTCTCGCGCCGCGTCCGCCAGTGCAGCGACACGGCCATGGTACTTATAAGGGCCCCGATCGAATCGGACGGCATGGATTCCCGCCTCAATTGCTCGTTGAGCAATCGCCTGGCCAACCCGCTTGGCGGCCTCACAATTGCCTCCGTACGGGACTTCGCCGCCGAGCCCTTTGTCATAGGTACTCACGGAAACGAGTGTCCGACCGGTCGCATCATCGATCAGCTGACACGCCACATGCTTGTGACTGCGACAGACGCACAACCGAGGTCGCTCGGCCGTCCCTTGCACACGTTTACGCACGCGATATTTTCGACGCTGACGCTGTCCGGCAATCTGTTTTTGTTTGTTCACAGTTTCACTCTGCCTGCCAAAATCGCCTGAGCATCAGGCTGTACCCATCTTCATCGGTTCGGTGCTGAACGGAACCTGGAATTAGGTAGCCGTCTTGCCCGGTTTGATCTTCACATATTCACCCTGATATCGAATCCCCTTGCCCTTGTAGGGTTCAGGTTTACGGACCGCCCGCACTTCCGCGGCGAACTCGCCCACTTGCTGTTTGTCGCATCCCCGAACGACGACGTGGGTCTGATCCGGACAGGTCACATCCAGATTTTTGGGGATCGTCTTTCGGATTTCATTGGCAAAGCCGACTCGCAGCTGCAGTTCGTTGCCCTGCACGGCCGCCAGGTAGCCAACGCCGACCACCTCGAGCCGCTTCTCGTAGCAGTCCTTGACGCCAATCACCATGTTGTTCAATAGTGCACGAGTCAACCCGTGAAAGGCGCGTGCTTCGCTAGCATCGCTTACGCATACGACTGCCAACTGTTTTGCATCATCGTCCAATTGCACCTGGACCTCAGGCCGATGTGTGTACTGCAACGACCCTTTCGGGCCTTCGACAGTAACAGTCGAGCCGTCGATGGTGACCTTGACACCATCTAGAACAGGTACTGGTTTCTTGCCGATCCGGGACATCGTTGATCTCTTTTCCAACCGGGCGTCGTCGACCAATGCGTCGAGCGCGCCGAATTAACTACCAAACTTCGCACAAGATTTCGCCGCCGAGATTTCGCTGTCGTGCTTCGCGATCACTCAGCACGCCCCGGCTGGTGCTGAGGATCGAGATCCCCAGGCCGTTGAGAATGGGTCGCAGATCACGGGCGCCAAGGTAGACGCGCCGTCCCGGCTTACTGACGCGACGAATCTTTTGGATTACGCGTTCGCCATTCGGGCCGTACTTGAGTTCGATGCGCAGCTGGTTGGCCGGCGCGGACTCGATTTCTTGCCAGTCCCAAATATAACCTTCGCGTTTCAGCACATCGGCCAAACCGCGTTTTACTTTGGATGCCGGCATTTCAATCTGGGGCCGCTCGACACTCACCGCGTTGCGAATACGGGTTAACATATCGGCGATCGGGTCGGTCATCATAGTGTTTCGGGTCCCTCTTTACCAACTAGCCTTGCGGACGCCAGGGATCAAGCCCTGATCTGCCAGTTTGCGAAAGCAGATGCGACAAATCCCAAACTTCCGATATACCGCTCGCGGTCGGCCACAAAGTTTGCAGCGGCGCTCGCGGCGGCTCGAAAACTTAGGTGGGCGATTTGCTTTGGCAATCTTCGATTTGCTCGCCACGTGAACTACCTATCGTTTATCAAGTCAATCGATCGGAAACAGATGCACGCATTACGACGGCATCCGCGGAACCGGACTACGCCGCTTCCTCGTTCTGCTCCCGTTGGAACGGAAGCCCGAACATGGTCAGCAGTTCTCGAGCTTCATCGTCCGAGTCTGCTGTGGTTACCAATGTAATATTCATACCCTGGACCCGCGTAAACTTGTCCGGGTTCAGTTCGGGAAAGACCAGTTGTTCGGTCAGTCCCATGCTGTAGTTACCATGGCCGTCAAATGCGGTCCGACTGATTCCTCGAAAGTCCCGGACTCGCGGCAATGCCAGGGAGACAAGGCGGTCGAGGAATTCGTACATCCGAGTTCGTCGGAGCGTAACTTTGCAACCGATCGGCATTTCTTCACGCAGTCGAAAGCCAGCGATTGCTTTACGCGACTTGGTAATGATCGGTTTTTGGCCGGTAATCTAGGCCAGGGCGGCGACGGCCATTTCCAAGTGTTTTTTCTCTTGAATGGCCGAGCCGACTCCCATGTTCACGGAGATTTTTTCCAGCCGGGGCAACGACAACCGATTGCTACGGCCAAACTTTTCAGCGAGGGCCGGTAGAATCTCGTTTTCGTAACGCTCTTGAAGTCTCGCAGTCATGATCACATCCGAGAATGATGGTCGGGCCGTGCTCGATGTCAAGGAGCGGTGGGCCACGAACAACCAAAGTTCTATTTTTTCGCGTAACGAGCTCGTGCCGGTGCGATTTCACCCAGCCCCGCTCCACATTGTTTGCAATACCGTACTTTGCTTCCGTCGTCCAGAAACCTCGCACCGGTCCGAGTTGCCTTGTTGCATTTTTCGCAGACCAGCATTGCGTTCGATGTCTGGATCGGCATCTCTTTCGACAGTCGACCACCTTGCGGGTTTCGCTGGCTGCGCCGCACATGCTTGTAGGCGCGGTTTACGTTTTCAACGATAATTTTCCCAGCCTCGTGATCGACCTTCATAACCTTGGCCCGAACGCCTCGGTCCGCACCGGAGATCACCTCGACCGTGTCGTCTATTCGAATATGCATCACACCACCTCGCTGGCGAGGCTTACAATCCTCATGAATTTCCGTTCACGCAATTCGCGAGCCACAGCGCCGAAGATCCGGGTGCCACGCGGCGTCCCATCGGCGTCGATAATGACGACCGCATTGCTGTCAAAACGAATATAGCTACCATCCGGGCGGCGCGTCGGCTGCTTACACCGTACAATGACCGCTCGGACAACCGACTTCTTCTTGATTTCACTGCCGGGAATCACGCTCTTGACACTACAGACGATAATGTCGCCGATGCCGGCGAATCTGCGTCGCGATCCGCCAAGGACCTTGATGCACATCACTTCCTTGGCACCCGTATTGTCTGCAACGTTCAACCGGCTCTCTTGTTGAATCATCTCGACTTACCCTTCGCCTTCTTTGGCCGCATTCTGTTTGGCCGCCGCTCGCAGGGCCGCGACATCGATAGCCGTGCTCTTCTGCACTACTCGGACCAGGTCCCAACGCTTCTTCTTGGAACGTCGACGCCCCTCGATGATCTCGACCATGTCTCCGACACCCGACTCGTTGTTCTCGTCATGCACGAAGCAGACAGTTTTCCGGCGGATATATTTCCCGTACTTCGGATGCTTGACGAGCCGGGGGATTTCAACCCGGCGCGTCTTCGCCATCTTGTCACTCGTAACGACTCCAACGGCTGCTTTCTTAGGCATGGCAATCCAACCTTCTTAACTCGCTTCAGTTGCGACGTTCGACTGTGCAACCAGCTGACGCTCGCGTTGTACCGTGTAAATCCTAGCGACCAGGCGGCGATGCCGACGCAGCTCGCTTGGAGCATCCAACCGTTCCGTCTGTGCCTGAATCCGCAGCCGGAAAAGAGTATCAATCGTATCATTGAGCGTCAGCTGTAACTGCTCGTCGCTCATCTCTCGAAGTTCACTGGCATTCATCGTCGCTTCCCCGTCGGCCCGGTTAGACACCGGCCAAAAATTGCTATACCGGGTTTCGCCGAACAAGCCGGACCCGAATCGGCATCTTATGTGCCAACCGAGCGAAACAGACCTTCGCCTGCTGCTCGGTGATCCCACCGAGTTCATACATAATCGTTCCAGGGCGAACGGTTGCTACCCAATGCTCCGGCTCGCCTTTACCCTTACCCATCCGAGTCTCGAGCGGCGTCGACGTGATCGAGCGATGCGGGAAGATCCGGATATACAGCCGGCCCTCACCCCGCACATATTGCTGGGCAGCAATACGTCCCGCTTCGATGGTCTGCGCTTTGATCCAGCCTCCTTCAAGTGCCTGAAGGCCGAACTCGCCGAAGACCACCCTGTTCCCGCGGGTCGCGTTACCTTTTATACGCCCTCTTTGGCTTTTTCGATGTTTTACCCGCTTCGGCATTAGCGCCATCGGATGAGTCTCCTCCGATCAAACCTCGATTAATCCAGACCTGGACCCCAATATGGCCCTGGGCCGTCTTCGCTTCAGTGAATCCGTAGTCGATATCCGCTCGTATGGTACTGAGCGGGATCGATCCGGAGATTTGTTTTTCGCGGCGAGCCATTTCAGCACCACCAAGTCGCCCGGCCAATTGGATCTTAATCCCCTTGGCACCAGCATCCATCGTCTGCTCCATCGCGCGTTTCATCGTGCGCCGAAAACTGGCTCGCTTGGATAGCTGCTGTGAGATATCCTCGGCAACCAGCTGAGCACGCAGTTCGGGGCGGCCAATCTCTTCGACCTTCAAATTCACGCGACGGCCAATCAAGTTCTGCAGTTCTTCCTGCAGCAACTCGACCTCCTGCCCCTTCTTGCCGATAATCAACCCGGGCCGAGCCACGAACAGAATTACCTTCACTTCGTCACGCGTCCGCTCGACCTCAATCCGATCAATACCGGCACTCCGATACTGAGTCCGTTTCGGGTGATGCTTGATGAACTTGCGGATCTCCTGATCTTCGAACAGCAGTTCGGCAAACTCCCGCTTAGCCGCGTACCAACGACTTTTCCAGCCGATCACCACACCTGTACGATAGCCGATCGGATTTACTTTCTGACCCATTGGCTTATAACTCGCTAATCTCTTCCAGAGCGACATGAATGTGCGAAAACCGCTTACGAACCATGAATGCCATGCCGCGAGCTCTCGGGCGAACTCGCTTGAACATCGGCCCGCCGTCGACCCGTGCTTCCGTCACGACCAGCTGATTCACCTTGACTGTGTGGCCAGGATTCTGATCCGGGTCCTGTGCATTACCAAGTGCACTCTGAATCACCCGCTCGAGCATCCGGGCCCCTCGTTGAGGCTGGTACCGGAGCAGATCGAGCGCTTCGTCCGCGAAACGCCCCCGTACCATATCCGCCAAAGGCCTTACCTTTCGCGCACTGATACGGGCGAATCGATGGGAAGCCCGAAAAGCCATGATTATTTATCCTCGTCCGCTTACTGCGCGATTACCGTTTTCCCTTGCCACCATGACCACGGAACGTCCGGGTTGGAGCGAACTCGCCAAGTCGATGGCCTACCATGTCTTCAGTCACAAAGACCTTCATATGATGTTTGCCGTTGTGAACCAAAACGTCATCCCGACAAACTCAGGTACAATCGTGCACGCTCGTGCCCATGTCTTGATAGGCTCTTTCGTGCCGGCTTCCTGCTGTTGCTGTACTTTTCGGTACACCTTGTAGTCGACGTACGGTCCTTTTTTCAGTGACCTACCCATGACTGACCCTTATCATCTTGGACCTTACTTCAACCGCAACTGACCGTACCGTCTCGACCGTCGGCGCCGAACAATAGCCGCATTCGAGGGCTTACGGCGCTGACGCGTCGAACCACCCTTGGCCGGCTTACCAGTCGGACTGACCGGATGACGACCGCCCTTGGTGCGACCTTCGCCACCACCGTGCGGGTGATCGACCGGATTCATGGCCGTTCCTCGCACGTGAGGACGACGCCCGAGCCACCGCCTGCGTCCCGCCTTACCGTAACAAATCGCCATGTGGTCGGAGTTACCAACCTTGCCAATCGTTGCTCGGCAGTTAGCAGGCACGCGACGAATCTCGCCACTCGGCAGGTTAATCTGAGCCCATGTTGCCTCGCGTGCAACGAGCGTCGCACTCGCTCCGGCACTACGGCACAGACACCCGCCACGACCCGGCAATAACTCAATATTGTGAATCGTCGTTCCTAACGGAATTCGTTTCAGCGGAAGACAGTTGCCAACGTTCGGTGGTGCTTCGGCACCGCTCTCTAAAATTGCCCCAACCGTAAGCCCTTCAGGCGCCACGATATAACGCTTTTCGCCGTCGCGGTAATGCAACAGGGCGATGCGAGCACTTCGATTGGGGTCGTACTGGACCGACGCCACCCGCGCCGGAACACCATCTTTATCACGGCGAAAATCGATGACTCGATATCGACGCTTATGCCCGCCCCCTCGGTGGCGGGAAGTAATCTTTCCCTGATTATTTCGTCCGCCCGTCTTGTGGACCGGACGCAGCAGCGACTTCTCCGGCTTGACGCCCTTGGTCAGATCAGCAAAGTCACTGACCGTCGCGCCTCGTCGACCGGGAGATGTCGGTTTGTATTGTCGAATACCCATGTCTTGCGTCTCTTCCGTCTACGTCCCACCGCTACACTTCAAAACGTCCGCCGGACCTGGCAAGCCAACAACTGGCCGAGTCTGGGTTTTCACCTGTGAGCGTGAACCAGAAACAGCACCAATCAGCAACAGCCCGCTTTAGAAGAAGTCAATGCGATGCTCGGGATCAAGCGTAATAATCGCCTTCTTCCAGTTTTTTGTTCGTCCCCACCGAAAACGATAACGTCGCGGTGTACCCTTTCGATTCTGCGTTCGAACCTTGAGCACCTTGACCTCAAACAATGACTCGACCGCTTCCCGAATATCGACCTTGGTCGCCAGAGGATTCACCTCAAACGCATACTGATTATTCCGAGTGGCGCGATGCATCCCCTTCTCGGTAACCAAAGGGCGAACCAAGACTTGATGAGGCTTCAGCTTCATCTTTTTCTGTTTTTTATCGGCACTTGATTCGGCCGTCGCAACACCCATCGATTCGAATCCTTATCACAAAACGTCCCGCGCAATCACCTGCCGCAAACCCTCGCCCCTAAATCTCGCTTCCACCGCTAGGCAGTGACCGACTCAGTTACCGACGACTCAGTCACCGACGATTCAGTCACCGACGATTCAGTTCGCTGCTTGATTGCATCAAGCGCCTCGCGTGTAACTAGCATCCGCCGCGGCGACAGAACGATCAAAGCGTTCAAATCCGAAGCGGCAGAGACGGTAACACCGACGATGTTCCGAGCACTCTTATAGACATTGACATCATGCGATTCCGTTGTGATCAGAGTCCGAACGCCGGACAACCCGAGCGACTTCAGAATCGTTGCCAACTCACCGGTCGCGGGCTTCGAAAACGACAGCTGATCAATCACAACCACCTGGCTATCTTGAATCTTGGAGGCTATCGCCATGCGAGTTGCCGCTCGAACCGCCTTGCGAGGCAGGCGATAACTATAGTCACGAGGCCGCTTGGCGAACGTGTGACCACCGCCACGCCGAACATTCGCTCGCCGCGAACCGGCACGTGCGTTCCCGGTCCCTTTCTGACGATACATCTTTGCAGTACTACCAGCTACCTCGCCACGAGACTTAGTCTTAGCTGAACCTTGGCGAAGATTCGTCTGATACATCACCACCACGTCGTGCAGCAACTGCTTATTGATGCAAGGCGCCAACAGAGCCGGATCGATTTCGTACGTTCCAACTTCGGCTCCCGAGCGGTCAAAAACAGGCAACGTTGTCATAATTCGCCGACCCAATGCAAAAGCAACTCGCGTCCCCAAAGGGATGCGAGTTGACGTTAACCGACCTTATTCGTTTCCTGAATAATCACAAATGCGCCACTCGGTCCGGGCACCGCTCCATAGACGAGCAGAAGATTATTCTCCTGATCGACAGAAACGACCTTCAGATTCCGGACCGTTACGCGACCATTGCCATACTGGCCCGCCATTCGCTTACCTTTGAACAGCCGACTCGGCGATGCGCTCATGCCCGTACCGCCCGCATGGCGATGCACTTTCTTGACACCGTGCGACGCACGCTGCCCGGAAAAGTTATGGCGTTTCATTACGCCCGAGAAACCGCGGCCCTTACTGATGCCCGTGACGTCGACCGCCTTAACGCCAGCCAACGCCTCGACCGTTACTTCCTGCCCTACTTCCAGACCGTCAGCCGAACCCCGAAACTCACGAATAAACTGCTTCGGCTCACACTCAGCCTTGACAGGCAACTGCACGCCAGCCGCCGCGCGACGGCGAGCCCGCTTACTATTAAGCTTGGATGTAACATGACCACGATCACTGCGGCGAGCCTGGCTCGAGCGAGAGCGAACACGGTTTTCCTTAGGGCGTTTCTTATCCAGAAACCCCAACTGAACAGCCTCATAGCCGTCCCGTGCCACCGAGCGAAGCTGGAGCACATGGCAAGGACCGGCTTCGATCACTGTCACGGGCACAGCCTTCCCAGATTCATCGTAGAGTTGCGTCATCGCAACCTTACGGCCAAGTATCCCCTTCGCCATCGCTTATCACCTTGAGTGGTCTGTGACCTGCGGGAACAGAGGAACAACCTCACGGTGTCCAACATTACCCACGCGGCTTCCATCCCATAAATGAGTCTGCCAATCAACAACAATGTTTACTACCGAGCGGACGCCTTGATCTTGATATCAACACCGGCCGGCAGGCTAAGTTTGTTCAATGCCTCGATCGTCTTCGCAGTCGCCTGGACAATGTCAATCAATCGCTTGTGCGTTCGAATCTCGAATTGCTGCCTCGCCTTTTTGTCGACATGCGGTCCCGACAGGACCGTATACCGCTCAATACGCGTCGGCAGCGGAATCGGCCCGTGAACCTCGGAGTGAGTTCGCTTGGCCGTATCCACAATGTCCAAAGCACTTTGATCCAGAATGGCGTGATCGTAAGCTTCCATACGGATGCGAATCACTTCGTGCTGACCAGCCACGTGTCGTCTCCCATTGTGCCCGTTCTGGGCACCGATCTCGCATTCTGAATGGTTCAAAATCCCCGTCTGTCAGACCCTTGCTGCCACGGGGAAACCAACGAGTTTAGGGGGCGGCCCCAATCAAGTCAACACCCACAAGCCGTTATCGGCCAGGAACTTTTCTGGGCCGAACCCCTACAATGCATATTGCTGGGCTACATTCTCAGGTGCCGGTGCGTACTTCAGTGGTTCCATGCTGCATGCGGCCCGTCCCTGGCTGAGGCTGCGGATTGCATTGGCATAACCAAACAGTTCGCTTAGCGGTGCATGAGCCTCGACGACAATGTCCGTGGCACGGTGTTCGGTGTGGGCAATCAGGCCCCGTCGCTGCTGTAAATCCCCAACGATGTCGCCGAGATACTGGTCGGGCGTCGAGATTTCGAGCTTCATGATCGGTTCCAATAACACGGGTCTCCCGGCGCGCAGACCGAGCTCGAACGCGTCGGCCGCCGCGATCCGAAAAGCAACCTCGTCCGAGTTCTCGGCGTGCGACTCGGCTTGCAGTACCGTCACTTTCAGCTGCGTCAGCGGGAAACTGCCAATCGGGCCGCCGCCTTGTCCACATGACCTCAGCTCGTCGATGGCCGCCGCAAGCCACTCGGGCTGCAGCGTGTCAGGTGGCAGGACGCTCCGTACCGAAACGGGATCCTTGCACTCACGGTCAGGCTCCATGCGAAGGGTTAACCGAGCAAAGAGCTGGTTTCCCCCGATTTGACGCTGGCATTGACCGGTAACCTCTGCTTTTTGGTGGATCGTCTCTCGATAACTGACTCGCGGATTATGGACCTTTACGTCCAAATTAAACTCTCTCAGGAGTTTATGCTTGATGACCTCCATGTGGAGTTCGCCCATTCCGCTGATTAGCGTCTGCCCGGTTTCTTCGTTTTCGACCGCGTGAAACGTTGGATCCTGACGCTTGAGCATTTCCAGCGTTTGGGCTAACTTCTTTCGTTCTGTCAAGCTCTCCGGCTCGATCGCCATCGAAAGTACGGTGTCGGCAAACTCGATCGATGGAAGCATGACCGGATTGCGAGTATCGCACAGCGTGTCGCCGGTAAGTGAGTGCCGCGGCCCGATAACGCCGACAATATCCCCCGTCGAGACTGAATCGACTTGCCCGTCCCGGTCCTTGCGGGTTGCATGAATCTGCCACAACTGGGCAATATTCTCCTTTTTGTCTCGCTGGGGATTCAATGCTCGGGAATTGGCTTTCAGCTGGCCGGAATAGACGCGCACCCAGTATAAATCGCCTGTCTTGGCAGGCAGAATCTTAAAAACGAGCCCGCAAAACGGCTCGTCTCCCGACGGGGCACGTTGCTCGATTTTATCCGGCTGCTTCGGGTCGACCCCTTCGACTGAAGGCCGATCCGCGGGGCTTGGAAGGTATTGTGTGACAGCATCCAGGACCGGCTGAACCCCAATCCCGTGCAATGCGGATCCGCACAGCACGGGCTGGGCCTGCATGTGCAGCGTGGCGTCTCGCAGGACGCGGCGGATCAACACGGCGGGTATCGGCCTCTCTTCCATCGCCAGTTCGACGATTTCGTTGCTCAGGCCATACAGGGTTTCGAGTAATTCCTCGCGCCATGCTTCGGCAAGCGTGCGCAGCGATTCAGGGATGTCACGCGTCGTAACGTCCTTCCCTTCTGTCCGCGGGTCGAACTCCATGAACGTCATTTCGACCAGGTCGATCACGCCACGGAAAGGGTCGTCAAGATGGGCGGGCCCCTGGCCAACCGGGATATTAATGACAACGGGCTTTGCGCCAAGTCGCTTGGAGATACCGACGACCGCCTGCTCGAAATCCGCTCCTTCGCGATCCATCTTGTTGATGAAGGCGATTCTCGGAACCTGATAGCGATCAGCCTGGCGCCAAACGGTCTCGCTCTGGGCCTCGACCCCCTCCCGAGCGCTGAAAACCACAACGGCACCGTCCAGAACCCGCAAGCACCGCTCCACTTCCGCCGTAAAGTCAACGTGCCCGGGCGTGTCGAGCAAGTTGATGCATTGAGACTTCCAGTCGAAGGTGACGCAAGCTGAATAGATCGTGATCCCCCGATTCTGTTCTTCCTCGTCACTGTCCGTTTCCGCTGTCCCCTGGTCAACACGGCCAACGCGATGCTTCGCACCGCTCAGGTACAACATGTGCTCGGTTACCGTCGTTTTTCCCGCATCGATATGGGCAATGATCCCAATGTTTCGGATGTCTTCTATGTTGCGTGCCATGGCGGACGTCAGCATTCTCTTGTGGATTTCATCGGGAAACGGCCAAACGCGGTGGCTCCGTAGCCTCGTTGGCTACGGCTGGGCTGCAGTTCGCTTCCAAGGGGGCAGACCCATTTTCGGCGACAAAATGTGTTCGTGCAAAGAAACGCTTTCTCCGCCGAAAATTGCGTCAGACCCCTGCGGCGTGAACGGTTCGGCTGCGGGATCCTGGCTGCGAGACGGTACCGGCGGACGGTCGCTGCCGGCCCCCTCAGGATCGTGGACGCGCAAGAGAAACGCCGCGCCAATCGCAAACGACCGGTCGCGGCGGGTGTATTCACACGGAGACTACCAAGCAAAATGAGCAAATGCTTTGTTTGCCTCGGCCATGCGATGAACATTCTCTCGACGGGTCATCGCCGCACCCTCGCGATTGTATGCAGCCAATAATTCGTCCGCTAGTTTCAAATGTGTCGGTCGCCCCTTCTTGTCACGCACGGCCAGCAAAATCCAGCGAAACGCAAGGGCCTGCTGACGATTCCGGTTCACTTGCATCGGAACCTGATAGGCGGCCCCCCCCACACGCTTGGACCGTACTTCAATTTGCGGCTTGACGTTTTCGATCGCCTGCGTGAATACCTCGATCGGCTCCTTGTCCGAAACTCGCTTGCCCAGCACTTCCAATGCGTCATAGAAAACGCGTTGAGCCACCGATTTCTTGCCGGCCCACATCAGGCAATTGATGAATTTGCTGGCCAGAATCGAATCAAATCGCGGATCCGGCTTCAGTTGTGTACGACTGGCAGTAATGCGACCCATGTTTCTCAGGCTTCCAACGTAAAAGGCACAAAACACACGTCCGTCTCAAATGACGCGGCGTCTCGGTACCCGGTTTCTGTTTCTTCTCGTTCCTGGCCAATTGCCGACGCTCGGCTCCTGGCACACTGTCCCTATCAACGACTACTTCTTCGCTCCGTAACGACTCCGGGATTGCTTGCGTCCCTCGACGGCCAGCGTGTCTCGAGCACCTCGGACCACCTGGTACCGTACGCCCGGCAAGTCACGAACACGCCCCCCGCGCACGAGAACAATCGAGTGTTCCTGCAAATTATGCCCTTCTCCGGGAATATACACGGTTACTTCCTTGCCATTGGACAAGCGAACACGTGTGATCTTTCGCAGGGCCGAGTTCGGTTTTTTGGGCGTCATTGTCCGTACCTGGAGACAAACCCCTTCTCTTTGGGGGCATGAATCAAGGACCGGAGCCTTGCTCATTTTCCGCTTTTGTTTCCGTCGTTTTCGGACTAGTTGGTTGATCGTCGGCATTCGAATCTCGCACAAAAAGCAATAGACACTAAGGGTATCCTGTTGAGAACTAATCAGCTTATTGCTTTCACGCGCCTTGTCAAGTCGAGAACCACGGGTTTCGGTGGTGAGGGTGCAGGAATCTGAACTCCAGGAACAATCGGGCCGCGAAAGAGCCTGGTTCGTCACTGTTTCGCTGGGGCCGTCACCGGGCGGGCATGACTACTTCAACGCATCGCAGGTTTCTCGTCGCCTGCGTGTCGTGTAGCATGTTGGCTGTTTCAGGGTGCCGATGAGGAACCTTCGGTGAAAATACATCTCCATGTCTGTTTGTCTGCGGTGGGCTCGGTGGTGGCCTTTGCAAGCTTGGCCGGTGCCGAGCCGGCAACTCCATTTCCGATGGCCCACGGCAAACCATTGAACGTCCAAGTCCGGCGAGTCTCGGGAACGTCCGAGTATCAACAGTTTCGCGTCGAGTTCGATGGGATTTCGGGAGACCGGGTACCGGCATATCTTTATGTGCCCCAAGCCGGTGCTAAGCCGTGTCCTGCCGTGCTGCTGCAGTACGGCATCGGCGGCAACAAGAATACGGACTATATTGTGGAGATTGGCCAGCAGTTCGTGGCCCAGGGCTTCATCGTGCTGACGATTGATGCCCCCATGCGTGGCGAGCGGAAGCGGCCTGGGACAAAACGCCCCCTACTTGGTCAATTCAGTCGAAGCTTGTTCAGTCAGTACTGCGGCGACTACAGCAGGGCGGTTGACTATTTGGCATCGCGGCCGGACGTCGACTGTAAACGCCTCTGCTATATGGGGATCAGCTGGGGCGCAATCACCGGTGTCACGTATGCTGCCAATGATCCGCGGATCCGCGTTGTCGCGTCAATGGTTGGTGGTGGGAACTTTGCGGGCCTGCTTTCTGGCTGGCGGGCCGATGACGGAAAGAAGTCGATTCCGTCTCTCGATCCGGTCGACAACGTTGCCAGGATTGCTCCGCGGCCACTGCTCATGTTGAATGTGACTCAAGATCAGCTGGTACCGCGTCCCTATGCCGAAGCGTTGCACAAGGCAGCTGGCAAGGGGGCGGAGGTGCGGTGGCTGGAGACCGATCATTTTTTCCGAACGGTCAATCGCCAGGAAGTCGTCGCTGGAGTCATACGTTTTATCCAACGCAAGCTGAAGGCAGGCATTCCGTCGGCCGCCGGTAAATAGCAACCACTCGCCGCATTCTCGGGACCATTCGAATGCCAACACGAAATGCTCTGATTATTGGTATTGCTTCGATCTTATCCGTGGTTTGCTACGAGAAAGCAACCCATAATCGTTATGCTCGCCTGCTCGCCCATGCCATGCAGGTTGTCGAGGACAACTATGTTGAAGAGGTAGACGCGCCGCAGTTGTTTGAAAACGCCATGACCGGCATGGTTGGCCAACTGGACCAGTACTCGTCGTACATTCCACCGAAACAGCTGCAGTTGTTCCAGCAGAACCTTGACCAGGAGTTCGTCGGTATCGGGATTGTCGTCGAGGGCCCACCGCAGACCGACCACTTGACGGTTGTCAGTCCTGTTTACGGCAGTCCGGCGTACGATGCCGGGTTGCGAGCGGGCGATGTCATCTTGGAAATTGACGGTCAGTCGGCGAAAGCTTGGACCTTGGAAGAGGCCGTTGAACGCATCAAGGGTCCGCGCGGCACGACGGTTACCCTGGTGACTCGGCATGCCGAGAGCGACGAGTCGCGAACGACTGTTGTCCAACGCGATTTGATCCACACCAAGTCGGTTCTTGGCGATACACGTGCGAATGGCGGCAGCTGGAATTATTTTCTTCAGGACGATCCACGAATCGGCTATGTCCGTTTGACGACCTTCGGTGAGCGAACAGCGGAAGAATTGCAAGAAGTCCTTGCATTCAGCCAGCACCCGGTCGAAGGCCTGATTCTGGATCTGCGCGGCAATGCCGGGGGATTGCTCTCCGCTGCCGTCTCCATTTGCGACATGTTCATTGAGACGGGAACGATTGTCAGCATCCGCGGGCGCCGCAAGAAGGACCAAGAGGTTTACACGGCCAGTCCGTCGAATACCGTTTTCGATTCCTCGATCCCGATGGTTGTCTTGGTCGATCGGTACTCGGCCAGTGCAAGTGAGATCGTTGCCGCGTGTTTGAAAGATCATGGCCGTGCGGCCATCGTGGGACATCGTACGTGGGGCAAAGGGACCGTTCAGAACATCATCATGATGGAGCAGCGGACGAGTGCCATCAAGCTGACAACGGCCAGCTACTGGCGTCCGAGCGGTAAGAATATCCATCGACGGCGTAATGCGACAGAGCAGGATGACTGGGGAGTGAGGCCGTCGAAGGAACTCGACGTTGAATTGACTCCCGAACAATATCGGGAAGTGTTCAAGCAACGCCGAGAACGAGATGTCTTGCACACTCCCGACGATGCCGGGCAGGAGGCGATCCCAGCGATCAACGATCCTCAACGCAATCGCGCCGTGGAGTATTTGCAGTCGAGAATCGAACCGGCTCCGCCGAAGCCGGACAGGTCGGAAAAGGCATGACCACCAGGCTTTGCCTCAAAACGGGAGCCGAGCCGTTCTGACCAACAAAACGGGAGGCTCAGCAGGAGCTTCGCCCTCCCGGAAACGTAGCGTCTCCGGGTTCTGAGATAGGTAACCGTTCACGAAATGTAGGCGGCCGGTTCGCTTCCAAGGGGTCAGACCCATTTTCGGCGACAAAATGCATTCGCGTAAAGAAACGTTTTCTCCGCCGAAAATTGCGTCAGACCCCAGCGACGTGAACGGGTTCTGAGATAGAGCCTAGCCGGCTCGCCGAACCTGATAGCCGCTCGATTTTCGAGCCAGGTTCAAAGCGGCATTGAGTGTCGCGTCTTCCGGTGCCACCAGTCCCTGTCTGTAATTGGTTTGCGGCTTTGCCGTTGTGTGAACAAGCACATCGGGCGTGACCCCATGATGACTGATCGCCTGCCCGCTGGGTGAAAAGAACTTGGCCGTTGTCAAGCGAATGCCGGATTTGACGTGTGTCAGAGGGAAAATCCCCTGCACACTTCCTTTGCCGTAACTCCGTTGCCAGACAACCGAGCCACGATGCTGGTCGTGAATCGCTCCGGCAAATATCTCGCTGGCACTGGCCGAGTCGCCATCAATCAGCACGAACAACGGAACTCGCCACGTCCCAACCTGATGAGCCGTATAATCGAAATCCTCACGGACGCTACGGCCTCGCGTTGACACGATCGCTCCACTCGACAGAAACTTGTCCGCCAGTTCGACGGAAGCGTTCAGAAGCCCGCCGGGGTTTCCACGAACGTCAACGATCAACGTTCGCATCCCCTGGCGGTGAAGCGACCAGAGTGCATTGTCGACCTCACGGCTGGTGTTCTTCTGAAAACTGGTCAGCTTCAAATAGGCAATGCCGTTTTCCTGGTCGATGATTTTGACATCCTGGACACTCGGCACATCGACACGCCGCCGCTGAACTCTAAGACGACGCAGCGCCCCATCACTACCTTGTAGTACCAGCGAAGCAAAACTCTGGTCGGCACCTTTTAGTAAGTCCGCGGCCGCATCGGCCGAGACCTCTCGTGTCGGCTTGCCGTCGACTTCGATG
>JAJSAJ010000419.1 GCA_024274855.1 Planctomycetota bacterium
AGGCTGTAGGCAGTGGACTGTCGGGAACCATTGTATCGATACTTCCGCCTTACCCCTCAGTGCTCTCCGTGTCTCTATGGTTAATCCATTCTTGTAACCGTTCACGGCGAGAGTGCGTGGAGCGCCAGTTATCATTTATCATTTATCAGTTATCATTTATCATTTATCATTTATCAGTTATCAGTTATCAGTTATCAGTTATCATTTGTCATTTGTCAGTTGTCAGTTATCAGTGGAAAGAGGATGGCCCCGCTGCGCTGCCTCTCTCGGTGATGAATGACAAATGATAAATCGGGCGTCTGGGAAACCGGGAAAAACGCCGGTGCTAACGCGATCGCAGACGAAAACCCCGTGAACGACTACCCATTCTTTAAGACAGCGGTCACATTCAATCGGCGTCTCGGGACCTTCCTGCCTCGATCAGTTTGCCAGCGCCTTGTTGCCGAAGCGAATTGGCAGCGTTCTGACCGATGCCGACCGCATCCTCCGCTGGACCCTGGGTTGAACTGGCAAGACGCGTGGTTCCATCGCAACTGAGAACAACGGCATCAAGTATCAGATTCTGGCCATCGATACGAGCCCACGCGCCGATTGGGGCGAGGCATCCACCTTGAAGGCCGGCCAATAGTGCACGTTCGGCAATAACCGCGTGATACGTGTCCAGGTCGTTCAACAGACGGATGCATTGAGCAGTCGCCGAGTCATCAGCGCGAATTTCAAGTCCCAAAGCACCTTGTCCCACGGCCGGTAACATTGTCTCGCACGAAAGCACCTCGGTAATCCGATGTTACAGGCCAAGACGTTGTAATCCCGCTTCGGCCAATATGATCGCATCGTACTGCCCCTCATCGAGCCGACGCAATCGAGTGTCGACATTGCCCCGGATGTCAAGGACCTGTAAATCTGGCCGTTGAAACAGCAGTTGAGCTCGCCGCCGCATGCTTCCCGTACCAACACGTGCTCCGGCCGGCAGGTTCGCAAATGAATCGACCGCTCCCGATACGAACACATCACGGCAACTCGCTCGCAATGGCACGGCCCCCAGCCTCAATCCCTCAACCGACTCGGTCGGCAAGTCTTTCAGGCTGTGCACGGCAAGATCGATTCGGTGGTCCAACAATGCCAGCTGGATCTCCTTCGTGAAGAGACCCTGTCCACCGATCGCGCCGAGCGGCCCTTGACGTACATCGCCTTGGGTCGAGATCAATACCTGTTCGACCTCGATACCAGCCTCGGTAAGCCGTGCGGTTACCCAATCCGCTTGCCAGCGAGCCAACGCGCTGGCCCGCGTACCGAGTCGAATCTGATCGTGCGAACTCATACGTGATGTCCATTCTTATTAAGACAGCTTTTCAAGACTGGGCCGGACTAGACCGCCATGGGACTCCACGGTACTCCATGGCTATTGTGTGTCGGGATCGTCACGCACCGATTCAGCGGCCGGCGGCCGCGTCGCCGTCAGCTTACCGTCTCCATTGTCCGAGGGGATTTCGGGCACAATGTGCGAACTCTCGGAAGACGTTGATGCGGGACAATCCGCTGCCACCTCATTCTGAAGTCGGCGGGCAATAGCCGCTGAAATCTGAGTACTCACGTCATGCTGCTGCTGATGCACCGGTACGACCACGCCGCAACTAACAACAAACTGGATAGCTTGGTCGATCGTGATGTCCAAGTCAATCGTTTCACTCTTTCGAACCGTGATGGTGAACCCGGTTGCAGGCATCGGGGATGTTGGCATCAAGACGGACACAACCGGCTCATTGGCAGCGGCACGAATGTCTCGCATGCTCTCACCAGTCGCGAACCCGATCGACCAGATGCCCTCCCGCGGATACTGAACGGCCACGACGCGGGTAAATTCAATTTCACGTTCACTGAAGACGAAGTCGGTCACCTGCTTGACGGACGAATAGACGTTACGCACGACGGGCAGACGTTGGATGCCCGCTTCGAATGCTCCCCAGAACATACGTCCCACGCCGGCTGCCAGGAACTTTCCGAGCAAATACAACAGGCCGACAAACATGATCAGAAAGACAGGGATCACGCGCCAACGGGGTAGATACTTCACTCGAACGTACCGCTGGTACACGTCTTTGGCCATCGCACTCGGTAACACGAGCTGGCCCGGTTCTTCGGCAACCGCCTCGTAGACATAGTCCGGTACCCAACGCTGCCCAGCCACGGGGACATAGGTTACGCCATCGTACACGAACGAAACGACCCGCCACCCATGCATCGGCGCCTTAGTGACGATGCCCTGCACGCCCCCGGCCCCTTCAACGACCTGCTCCGTCGGTATGCGCTGATTGCGTTTGTCGACAACGCGAATGTTCTCGGCCACAACGTCCGAAGGAATGCCGTCCTTAACCCCGGATCGCATCGCACCAAACACCATCACACGGGAGACCGTGTTTTCCATCGGCTGTAGCACGTAGCTGTCGATGGTGGTCCATGCCCAAATGAAGAGGACCAAGGTCAACAACGGAGGCATCACGACACCAAGGCCGCGCAGTACCGCGCGGCGAAATGGGTGCTGCTTGACCCGTTCGCTGCCGGCCGGTAATTGTTCAGGCTTTTTTGGCATGGTCTGTCTCATCACAGGCGGCAGGGCCGCCAACCAACTCCGAGCTACCGCTCGGGCCCCCAATCGCCCACTCCCGCTGGTCGCTGGAACTTTGTCCTAAACTCAATGACTTTTGGGTTAGTGGTACAGCATTCGTTCGTCAGCGTCATATCGCAAAACGGAACACGAAACCTGCCGAACCCAGGACGGACAACCAGGCAGTGTCCCACCGTCCGAAAACTCAGTGCCCAATACCGCGTGCGACAACGACCGCGGTTATCGATCGGGCACCGGCAGATTGCAAGGCACGGGCCGCTTCGCTCAACGTCGCACCGGTCGTCATGATATCATCGACCAACAATACATCCGTTCCCGATAAATCGTACGCCGAGTTCGCCTGGAAGGCATTGCGGACATTGCGGAATCGATCCGATGGTGTCAATGTTCCCTGTTTCTCCGTCCGCCGACGACAGCCTAACAGGTGCGCTGCCAAGGGCAACTGCAGCTGCCGAGCGATGGCCGCACTCAACACGCGACTCGTCTGAACACCTCGATGTAATCGGCGCGACCAGTGCATCGGGACCGGAACAACCTGCTTAACCGTCGGACTCCGGATGATGTCCCGAATTCGCTCGGCCAGCAACTGGCCCACCGCGTGCGTCAACGGCTCGAAAGTTGCCCGCTTCATACACAGTACGGCGTCGCGCCACACCCCCGTATAAGCACCCAACGCCAATGCCTGGTTGAACGCATAACGCCGGTCGCAACACCTGGGACATTGGGTTGAATCCCCCCAGAATTGCGGCAACGGGCTCGCGCAACGCCGGCACACGGGACAGTTCCAGGCCATCAAGTGGCTGCGGCATGCTGTGCATAGCCCTTTCGGTTCAGTATTCGACTGGGTGATCTCTTTCCCACAAAGGAAACAATATGGCGGGAATAACAAAGCCAATGCGGATCGCCAACCGCTCCGGGCAACCGTCCGACTTCGCCCGGTCAACCGGCGCCCCGCCAAACGTATCCATTGTTGCGTCCGAGCTACAGACATACGACGACCTTTTTGTGTGCAGATTACCGCGGCGATCCCCGTGTACGGCTGCGTTCCGACCGCCATCACCACCCCTCGCAGGAGTTAGTTACACAAGCCGTTGCTTGATTTGGCTCCGAATCGGGCACCTATACCGATCCAGGAGGCCACACACCTATCCAGCATTTTCACAGCTGGACGTACGTTAGACAAGTCTATCGCCGGCCTTTCCGGATACGACCGAGCACAGTACTTGGCCCGAAAGCCACCCGAGCCACTCGGCTTCGGTTGCTTTCATCTTGATGGGTTTAGCAAAGTTCCCTATCGTATCGACTTTCAGCACGGGACGGCCGACCTGTTGGGCACGGTGAATGACCACTCGCCCCCGAACGAACGGATCACACCAATGGTACAGCAAGGTCGGGATCTGGACGATCGTCCAGATTCGTCGTGAAAGCGCGTGTTTGTCCGAACAAGCGAGCCTCATCATGGCTTTTGTAACACGATTCAGCCAGCGGGCTCGGTGGGCCGAAGGTCAAATGAGAGCTAAGGGATGACGCTTTTCGATCGATACTTGCTCCGCACCTACCTGCGAGTGTTACTGGTCAGTTTCTTGACTTTGACCGGGCTGTTCATCATCGTCGATTTGTTTGGCAACCTTGAAGAGTTCATGTCGTATGCCGAAAAGCAGAACGGCCTTGCACCGATACTGTTGGAATACTACGGCCCACGCGTGTTTTCATTCTACGATCGCACAAGCGGACTGTTGGCATTGACTGCGGCAATATTCACAATCACGCTGTTACATGGTCGTAACGAACTGACGGCAGTGATGGCGGCAGGAATCTCAAAACGCCGAATTGTACGGCCACTGATCCTTGCCACGATCGCCGTTTCGCTGCTGGCCGCCACGAATCGCGAGTGGGTTCTTCCGCGTGTGCGTGACCGCCTGAGTCGCAACGCGCAGGATTTGCTTGGTGAGTCAGCCAAACATCTGGACCCACGTTATGATTATCAAACTAGAATTCTAATCGGTGGTCGTTCCACCATCACGGCCCGTCAAGAAATCGTACAACCCAGCTTCCGGCTTCCCGGCGTTTTGTCGCAGTTTGGACGGCAGATTGTAGCTGCAAAAGCCAACTATCAACCGCCCTCGAACGAACACCCCGGCGGCTATCTGGTGACTGGCATCAAGCAACCGGAGGACATTGCTCGAATTCCCTCCGCCGATCTCGACGGACAACCGGTCATTCTGACGTCTCATGATGTCGCTTGGCTGCACAAGAGACAGTGTTTTGTCGTGAGCAATGTTGCGTTCGAGTATCTGGCCGCCGGGCGATCGTGGAAACAGTATGGTTCGATGGTGGAACTGATCGGCGCTTTGCGTAATCCGAGTCTCGGTTTTGGTGCGGATACTCGAGTGGTCGTACATTCGCGTCTCGTGCGGCCCTTGCTGGATGTGACCCTTTTGCTGCTCGGTCTGCCGCTGGTGTTGGCGCGTCGAAACCGTAACATGTTCGTAGCTGGCGCAAAGTGTCTTGTGTTAGTAGCCGGCTTTTATGTCGTGATCCTGTTTTTTCAGGCATTGGGAAACAATAATTATCTGCTCAGCCCGTCGCTGGCCGCCTGGGGGCCGCTGCTGCTTCTTGGCCCCGTTGCCTATACGGCTGCCCAACGGAACTGGGAATAAACGGCTCGCCAAGCCCTCGTACGATGTCGTTTTGATCAGCCACAAGCATCGAGTTGCCCTATGTCAAATGCAAATTCAGATCGCCCGGGCCCCCTGTCGCTGACCTCCGATCAGGAGACTATGCTACATCGTGAAGCATCCCGTCTGGTCGCTTTGGCCGTGGCCGGCAGGCCAGCCGAATTCGAAGACGCATCGCTGGACGGCTTGGCCCAGGCTTTGGTTGTCGGCACGTTTGTGACATTGCGTAATAATGGCGATCTGCGCGGATGTATCGGAAATTTTGCATTTTCAACGCCGCTCGGTGACGCTCTGCGACGCGCGGCGGTCAACGCGGCCACGCGAGATTCACGGTTCGAGCCGGTGAGCGTGGACGAACTTGCCGACCTGACGGTCGAAGTCTCGTTATTGCATTCACGTCAGGTACTCGGCCCCACTGCCGAGGAGCGTCTAATAGGCACCGTCGTGGGACGTGACGGCTTGGACATCCAGGCGGAACGTCACGCTGGATTGCTGCTGCCGCAGGTTCCGACTGAACAAGGTTGGGATTCGGAACAGTTCTTGGAGGCCGTCTGCCGCAAGGCCGGTTTGCCAAGCGATGCATGGCGCGACCCCACTGTCAACTTGTACAGGTTCCGCGGCACCTATTTCGGCGGGCCACTTGCAATGCCCTCCGACGGATAACACGACCCGCCCAAAACGCGTTCCCCATCCACCCATCTCTCCGCCTGACCCTGCCCCGGAGCAAGAAACGACTGCTCGGCTACAAACGCAGCAATGCGACCTATCCCGCGCAACGTGCCCCAAGAGATGGAGTGACCCGGCAGCGAACGCAATCCGGTCCAGCAGCAGGCAAGATTCCGGCTGCAGTTCCAAACCTCTTGTCGCGTCCTGGATTACGCCATGTCCCGCTCGGCAAGCGGGACCTACCTGGACCACGTTACGATCAAGGCCGAGTGACCCCGTCCGCACCCCGTCCGCACCCCGTCCGCACCCCGCCCGCCAACCGGCTCTTCGGTCAGATCGGCCCGTTGAGTATTCCGATCGGCCTTGCTACACTGAGCAGACCGAGCGCGGGTGTAGTTCAATGGTAGAACACAAGCTTCCCAAGCTTGATACGGGGGTTCGATTCCCCTCACCCGCTCTTGAAATCGGCCGTTGGCACGCGTTGTCAGCGGCCGATTTTTTGTGCGGCCAACCCCTTCAGTAATCGGTCAATTTTCAGCCTTTCCTGGCCCGTATTGGAGATTTCCGCGACCTCGCCCCCCCTCCGTCACGCGAAAACCCAACACCCAGTTTAGGGGGGCATTTTCAGCCTTGTCTTAGCGGGTCGCTTGCCAGTACACTCCTCGCCGCTCTTGGTCCAAGACGTCTCATCCTCAACGTGTTTCCCTGAGCGGTTGGGCTGTCCGCCGCCATCGAGCTACCGCTCGGCACTCCAATGGCCCGCTTCCGTTGGTCGTTCAATGATGTCACGAAGTTAACGAGCTTTGATGTGGTTGCTCAGACTGGATACGCAGTTGGCAAAATTGCGGTCGAGAGCCCCTCCATCAGCCGCAAGTGAAACCTACCGTCAATCCGGTCGCGTGAATTGGATCACCCTATGATATATGCTCCGTGGTTGCTTATCGCACTCAGTGCCCTCCCCTCGGGCCCGGATACGGTGGTTGTCAGCCCCCCGGGCTACATGGAGGCGTTGCGACCTTGGGTTGCCCACCGGGCCGGCCAAGGACACCGCTTCGCGTTTGTCTCCAACCTCGGCTCCGCACAGCAAATTCGGTCTGAAATCCGACGGCATGGAGAGGCCGGAAATCTGAAGTACATCGTCCTGATTGGCGATGCCGAACCGCAAGCACAATCAAATATTCTTGTCCGAGCACGATGTATCCCAACGCACATGGCCAAAGCCCAAGTTAACGTGCGCTGGCACTCGACTCCCGAACTTCCTACCGACAACTGGTATGCCGATTTGGATGACGATCAGATTCCCGACGTGGCGATTGGGCGACTGCCGGCAGACAGTCCGCAACAGTTGTCGGTTCTAGTCGGAAAGATTCTACACTATGAAAATGAGGTGCAACCTTCCGCCTGGTGCCATCGGGTCAATCTGGTTGCTGGAATTGGCGGATTCGGGCCGTTGATCGATCCCTTGTTGGAAATGGCGACGAAGAAGTTCGTGACCGACGGAATTCCACCCGAATACGAAACAACGATGACTTACGGCAGCTGGCGGAGCCCGTTTTGCCCAAGTCCATTCCGATTCCATGCAACCACGGTTCAACGGCTGAACGAAGGGTGTCTGTTTTGGGTGTACATTGGCCACGGTTACCCCTACGAATTGGATCGTGTACGGGTCCCGGGCCGGACTTTTCACATCTTGAACACGAATGACATGGGCAGTTTGGGCAATTTCACATCGCCACCAATCGCCATTTTCCTTGCTTGCTATACGGGTGCATTCGACCAGCCGGCCGATTGTCTGGCCGAACGCATGTTGCTGGCTCCCGGCGGCCCGGTAGCTGTGCTGGCCGGCTCGCGGGTCATGATGCCATACGCCATGGCCGTCTTTGGTAACGGTTTAATGGACGAGTATTTCAAGCGGCGCCGGCCAACTTTGGGCGAAGTGATTCTTTATGCAAAGCGTCGCATGGTGGCCCAAGAGCCAAGGGGTACCAATCGCAAACTGTTGGATCTGGTGGCCGCCACCATCAGTCCGGATGCTCGCATGCTCCGCGAAGAACGTCAAGAACACGTACTTCTGTACAACCTGCTTGGCGACCCCTTACTACGACTCTATTATCCCGAACATATCGACGTTTCTGTTCCGGAAACGATCTCCGCCGGCAGCTATCTCCAGGTTTCCGGCACAAGTCCGTTGAGCGGACGTTGCACTATCGAACTGGTCTGCCGACGCGACAAATTCAAATTCACGCCGACAACGCGCCACAGGTTCAATCCAACGGCCGAGGGGCAGACGGAACTTACCAACACGTACCTCAGGGCCAACGACCGGCGATGGACCGCTCGCCAAATTGCCATCGTAGCCGGACCGATTCTGACGGCGATTCGAGTTCCCAAACAGGCACGTGGGCCCTGTCATGTGCGCATATCCGTCTAGGACGCTCAGCAGCGAAAGTTCGCGCTGGGTTCAGCGGACATTCACGTCTATTCGGCACACGGCGATTAGTCGCCAGTCGAGATTCACCTGAAGGATCATCCGGGCGAAGCAATAGCAAACAAGCCGGGCCAACCGTCCTCGGTAAGACGTTAGCCCGGAAATTCCCTGGATTCCGCGGAGAAGTGTCGCCGGGAAGGAAGCAAGAGGACAGCAAACGGATCCTCATCCGCACTGCCCACTTCTTGGTTGCAAATAAGACGACCGTACGATGGCCATTCAAGCCGTTGCCCGAGGGCCCACATCGGAGTTATCGCCATGGCCTCCGTGAACTTTCCGAGTTAGTGCTTGACTATCTTGGGCTCGTCAATACGTTCGTGCTTGACTTCTTTCAACTCTCGGACCCAGATATTCCGGAAACGAACCGGGTTGCCATGATATTGCAGTCCGATCGGCCCCTTCGATGGGTGAGGTTTGTAGGCCGGCGGACGATGATAGGGCGTATCGCCTTCAAGTTGGAAGTGATTCTGAACAACAACGCCGTTTTGCAGAACCGTCACGAAGGCCGGGCTGACCAGTTTGCCATCTTTGAAACGCGGCGCAGTCCAGATAATGTCATACGTTTGCCATTTCCCCGGCCCGCGACACGCATTGACCAGCGGCGGATGTTGCTTGTAAATCGCGGCACATTGCCCGTCAAAATAGGTCTTGTTCTTGAAAGAATCGAGCACCTGCACCTCGTAGATCCCCATCAGGAAAACGCCACTATTAGCGCGTCCCTGACCGCTTCCCTTGGCTTTGGCCGGTGACGCCCATTCGACGTGGACCTGACAGTCACCGAAAACATCCTTACTGGTAATCGCTCCGCCCCCGGCTGTTACATAACCGTCCTTGACCGTCCATTTTTCAGCACCGTTCCAACGAGACATGTCTTTCCCATCGAACAGCACGACCGCATCCGAGGGTGGGGGACCTGGATCAACGACTTTTGGCTCCGCCCACTTTATGCCACTCAGATACTCCTCACCCAATCCCGATGTCGCGCTGAAGGCCATCACCAACCCAACACATGCTGCTGTTACCAGACGCTCTCTCATTGCAGTTTACTCCCATTCCCAAATACCATAGGGTGCAAAGGACCCAAAATCAGGCTGCCAAACATGGCCGGCAGACGCACGCCGGCTTGAATCTTCTCGTAAATCGCCCTACTTAGTCATTTCCGTCAAAGATCCTATTCTACACCATCTGGTCACTTGATTCATCCGGTGCCCTGGCCGAGCGAGTGTTCGGCCATTTTGTGGGTTCGAGTCAAGTCCAGTACACATTATGTCGTTTGCCCTGCTTTCCAGCCGCTTATCACGATCCGAGAATTCCCCCTTGTCGCAGGTGGTGAGTTCCTGTATTTCTACGCAGCCATGCCGATCCGACAGGCGTGTCAAGACGCGAGCGACCTATCGAGCAAGTTGGTTTGGTCGACGTGGTGCGCGACGCACATCGTGATGATCTTATCTTGAACTGAATCAGCAATAGCACGCGGGCAACCATCTTGTCCGTGGCCACCGATCATTCTCGCAGGAAGCGTGTGTTGATCCTGGAGCCGAAGGTGGTTGGGACGGAGTTACGCATGGCTGCGAAACGTAGTTTCCTGGAGATCCGACATGCGGCGCGGCTGCCGCTAAAGGTCGAGCATTTGATGTCACTGTTCGGTAATTGGCCACTCAGACGCCCAATGGTTCTTATTGCATCGTTGCTCTGTTTCTCTTCCGCACTGGCTGGCGAGCCGGGCCCGACCGGTGTGCCGGATATCCCGCCCCCAGCGGCGCCCGTCTATCGCGAGCCATTGCCCAGCACCGAGGGCATGCCAGAGTTCGGTCGAGCGGCAGCGGGTGGTGTTTCCAGCACGGCAACACCTCGCGGGCCGGTCTTGGGCGTCAAGATTATTGGTAATCGCAGTGTTAGCGAGTTGGAAATCCGCCGCCACATCAAGACACACAAGGACCGAGCCTACGATCCTCAGCTTGTCCAAGAGGACTTGCGACGTCTGTTTGCCACTCGGAAGTTCCACAATGTCCGCGTCGACAAGAAAGTGACTCCCCAGGGCGTCTTTGTCACGTTCGAAGTGTTGGAACGTCCAACAATCCAGGAAGTGTTGTTTATCGGCAACAAGTACGCGAGTGACAAAAAACTTCTGAAGGAGTCCGGGTTAAGCAAGGATGACGCGCTGAACGTCTACGCGGTACAAGAAGCTCGCCGCAAAGTCGAGGAATACTACCATGGCAAAGGCTACGCCAAGGTGAAGGTCACGGTGATTGAAGGTGACAAAGCAGGGGACCAACGCGTCGTACTGCGTGTCGATGAGGGGCATATCGAGCGGATTTGGACCGTCAATTTTGTCGGCAATGATCCTCACCTGGTTACCGATTCGCGTCTTAAGACACTGATCAAATCGAAGCCGGGGTTCCTGAAGTACCTGTTTCGCGGTACCGCCGACTACTCGGTCATCGATGAGGACACGGAGCGGCTGACCGCCTACTACCGAAACCTGGGTTACTTCCGAGCGCGAGTCAGCAGGGAGATCGATTACGACGATTCCGGCCAATGGCTAACACTGACGTTCGTCATCGACGAAGGCCCACGCTACGAAATTCGCAATCTCGAGATCGTTGGTGCGAAGAAGTTCGATCCCGTACAACTGAAGCAGCGTTTCAAGCTACAGGCGGGCGACTTCTTCAACATGGAGAAGATGAAGCGGGACGAGAACATGCTCCGTGATCTGTATGGTGGGCATGGCCATATCTTCGCGGACATCAAAGCTTCGCCTCGCTTTCTGGAAGAGCCCGGTCTGCTGGACCTTGTCTATGAGGTCAAGGAAGGCGAGTTATTCCGGGTGGGTGAGATCAACATTCATGTAGCCGGTGAGTTTCCGCACACGCGTAAGAGTGTCGTGTTGAATCGTCTGTCGTTGCGTCCTGGCGACATCATCGACATCCGAGAAGTCCGTGCAAGTGAACGACGCCTGAAAGCGTCTCAGTTATTTGTGACGAATCCTCAGGAAGGAACGCCTCCACGGATTGTCATTCGTCCGCCCTCGCTGGACGAAGCGGCGTCCATCGCGAAAAAACGTGGAGGAAACTATCGCGGGCAGAGTCCCGATCATCAAGCGACTCGGACCCCAGCCCACGATATGGTACTGGATATCTACTTGCCACCCGTACAGCATGACCAGCATTAAGCGGTATCCGAATGGCGCAGAAAAACGAAATGAATATAAGCTATTGGAACCTTGCCGAAGGCCTTCTCTTGGCTTGCATTACCCTAGCCGCATCCGGCTGCGTTGGCGGCATGGATCCCATGCAGGCCTCGCCTTGGCAAGGGGAGCGTGCCGTGTCAACAGCTCGGCCGCCTGAACCATCCACGACGGAGCCTGTCAGCGTGCCGGCTCGAGCGACCGTGCGCGGCCAAGGAACACCCTACGCCGCGGCTCCCGCGATCGGTAGCGGATCTCGCTCCACGGGCTATTCGCCCCAGGTGCTTCCGCAACAGCCGGGGCAAGTGCCGCCCCAGGCACCTGTTAACCAGCTTATTCCGCCACCCCCGGCCCCATCAGCGCCACAAACACCCGCTGTGACAGGCACCAACGGCGGCAACGGGCAATGGGTCACGTCACCCTATTTAAGTAATCCGCCACCCGCATGGGATGTCGCGCCCGAGCAGGTCCGGGGGACTCCCGTTCCCTTGGATGTGATGATTGAAGAGGCGCGTACCGGACGATTCATGTTCGGAGCGGGCGTCAATTCATCAGCCGGTGTTACGGGACAGATTATTGTTGATGAACGCAACTTCGATATTTTCGGCTTTCCGCGAAGTCTGAGTGAAATATGGAATGGAGAAGCGTTCCGAGGAGGTGGACAAGGATTTCGCTTGGAAGCCGTACCGGGAAACCGCGTGCAACGTTACTTGGTAAGCTTC